>JAISHW010000078.1 GCA_031262365.1 Lentimicrobiaceae bacterium | reverse complement strand
CATGGTAAGGAAGGTGCGCATTTTGTTGAGCGCAATAGCTTTCCACGCTATTCTGATTAAATTTGATGCATTCATAGTGTGTGTGTTTAACCCCTAAATCCCCTAAAGGGGACTTTGAGATTGTGTTAATCCTGTTGCTCTGTTCTTTTTTCATACTTTTTGTATTTTACAATTCTTATAATGTTTTTCCACAACCTTTATTTGAAACCAAAGCCCCCTTTAGGGGGTTGGGGGTGGTAATTCTCTCTCAATATCTCGCATCACATTTTCAATATCAAAAAGTACTTGTTCATTTGTAAAACGAAGAATTTTTAATCCTAATTCGTTTAATTCGTAATCTCTATTTTTGTCATATTCGTATTGCTCGGGAAGGATATGATACCCACCATCTACTTCAATGACAAGTTTTGCTTTATGGCAATAAAAATCAGCAATAAAATATTTAATAGGATGTTGTCGTTTGAAACGCAATCCTTTCTGTTTATTCGATAAGTATAACCAAAGCACAGCCTCCGCCTCAGTCTGATTGTTTCTCATTTTTTTTGCAAAATCAAATAATATTGGCGGAGCACCGTAGAACATAGTCTGCCTCACCCCTAAATCCCCTAAAGGGGACTTTGAGAGCTTGTCAATCCTGTTGCTTTGTTCTTTTTTCATGATTCGTTATTTCTACAATTTTTATAAATTATCCACAACCTTTATTCGGAGCGAAAGCCCCCTTTAGGGGGGTGGGGGTGGTTATAGTGTTACTTTTCCTCCTCAGGTAAAGCCGCAAGCTGCGCCAAAGCGTCAATCGGGTGAGGATTAATTTCGTCTTTCACCACCAAACCGTCTTTCAAGGTTATGGTGCGTGAACTCATTTGTGCAATATCGGGTTCGTGCGTAACGAATACAATGGTTTTTCCCTGTTTGTTCAAAGTTTGGAACAGCCCCATTATTTCATAAGAAGTGCGGGTGTCCAAATTTCCGGTTGCTTCGTCGGCTAAAATAACCACGGGATCGTTGATTAAGGCGCGTGCGGTGGCAACTCGCTGCTGCTGTCCGCCCGAAAGTTGCGCTGGAGTGTGGTGCATACGCTCCTGCAAACCAACCAATTCTACGCACTTCAACGCTCTTTGGTAGCGTTCTTCGTGCGAAATATTGCGGTTGTAAAACAATGGCAGTTCTATGTTTTCAATTGCCGAAGTGCGTGCAAGCAAATTGTAGGACTGAAAAATAAAGCCGATTTTGGTGTTACGGATTTCGGCAAGTTGGTCTTTGCTGAGTTTTTGTAATTCCACGCCGTCCAGTTCATACGTGCCCGAAGTGGGTTTGTCCAAACAGCCCAAAATGTTGAGCATAGTAGATTTTCCCGATCCGCTCGAACCCATAATGGTTACAAATTCGCCTTCGTAAATTGAAAACGATACGCCTTTCAATGCGCGCACAATTTCGCCACCAACGGTAAATTCACGTTTGAGGTTTTCGATTTTTATACAGATGTTTTTCATTTTTTTAGGAATTTGTAGGGGCAATCCTTTGTGATTGCCCTTTTTTTGATATTCGATAGATATTTATAGATATTCATGGATATTAGATAGATAGTAGGATATTCATTGTTTTTTACCCACAATAAGAGCCGAAAAGAGTTTGTTTATTAAATTTTCGGTTTACATAAGAATTGTTCATTATTCATTGGTTTACATTAGTTCTTTCAATTTCTCCACATCAGGCAAAATTCCTATATATTCAGGTGGCAGTTCACGAGCCGTTTTATAGGTTGCTACGCCCATTGGTTTCGCAGTGTCGCGGAAGGCAAATTCTACGATTTTATTGCTTTTTTCTTTGCACAAAATAATACCGATAGACGGATTTTCGTGTGGCATTTTTACATATTCGTCCAATGCAGAAAGATAAAAATTCATTTTTCCGACATATTCCGGCTTAAAATTGTTCTTTTTTAAATCAATGGCAACCAACGATTGCAGTTTACGGTTAAAAAATAATAAATCAACGAAAAATTCCTGTTCATCAACAATCAAACGATGTTGATTGTCGATAAACGAAAACTCAGTTCCCAGTGCCAGAATAAATTTTTTGATATTTCGTACAATCTCATTTTCAATTTCCCGCTCGTCAGCTTCATCGGGGTCTTCAATGTTTACAAAATCAAGTAAATATTCGTCTTTAAATGCTCGCAGGGCTTTTCCTCTGAAATCTAATTGAGAAATAGTTTGCGCAAAATTATTTATCATACTGCCTTGTTGGGCGTAGAGATTGCTTTTTAGGTTGTATTTTAGTTTTTCTTTGCTCCAAAATCCTTTTGCGCATTGCTCAATGTAAAAAAGTCGTTCGTTAATTTCTCGTGTCTTGTTTATAATAAGTATATGATGTGTAAATCCAACGGCAACAAAATTTTGTAAATTTTGATTAAATGCCAATTGTTCAGATGTTGTCAGACGAATTATTATGTCAATGTCAATTTCTTGGATTTCATTACTCTCTAAATCGTCAGCCAATAGCTGACGATTTGTAATAATCTTGTTATTAGCATTTTGTAAATCGTCAGCTAATGGCTGACGATTTAACACATTATTTTTTCTTAAATCGTTAGTTAATAAATGGAAATTTGTAATAGTTTCATTATTAGAAGTTTGTGCGTGTTCTTCCGTTGGGAAATGATTTGTAAAAGCCGTTTCCCACGCTTCGAAAAATAGGCGCATATTTTTTAAATTCGTAGCAGAAAACCCTCGCAACCCAGGCAATTCTTTTTGTAACTGTTCCGAAATAGTTGCAATAGCATTGGTACCCCAAAATCCTTTACGGCTATTTTTGGAAATATATTCGCCAATACCGAAATACAGCGAAAGCATTTCGCGATTAACCGCCGCCGCTGCCTGATAACGACTTTTTAAAATTGCTTGCTTAATGGCTTTTATCGCTTCTATGTGGGAACGTTGTGTCATTTTCTATGATATTTATAGATATTCGATTGATATTTATAGATAGTAAGATATTCATTGTTGTTTAATAATCGTCATCACAATCACCACAAAAAGGGGAAATCATACAAATGTCGTAATCTTTAGCCCCGCAAGAATGACAATATTTTTCTTCGTACAGTTCATCTTCATATTGCACCCAAACAGAAAAACATTTACCACAATATGGACGGTTTGGATTAAATGGAATACGAGTTCCACAACGAATACAAAAACCTCTTGTATCTTCGTTGAATTTTTTTGATAGTGTTCGTTGAGTAGTTTTTTCTTTATTTGAAAATTTTAAATCTTCTTGTTCCGCAGCATCAATTATTGAACGAACTTCTTCTTTTGCTTTATCAAAAATATCCTTATCATTATTTCTATCTATTAAAATTCCCATTTCTCGATTATTCACTTCTGAAAATTCATGCATATTCATTGATGTAATAATCATTTGTGTTTCATTGGAATAACATTTTGCGTGAAGATTTTCAAGATAAAATAATTTGAGATTTTTTAATTCTGTAAGTTTTTTAAATTCTTCTGATTGTAATTCTTTTTTCCCATATATGATTCGTATCGCAACATTTCTATTCGATGCATCTTTAAGTCGATCAAAAAATATTGGAGATATTCGTAAATAAGGCGATACTAATAGAAGATCTTGTTTAGCTTCTATAATAATCTTTTCAAGATTGTACGAAATTCCTTTTGTTGTTAAAAATTCTGCCATTGTGATTTATTTTTTGTCATTCAATTCAATTTGTAACATTTTATAAATTTCCTGCCACGTTTTTTTATATAATTTGGTAGTTTCATCGGCAAGTTTTGAGAAAGTGTTCGACGAATAAAATGTGTCAGCGGCAATGTCTTCGTTAATGTTAAAATCAATAATACATTGTTCAAGAAGAGCTTTTCCTATTTCAGAAACCTCATATTCAATATCTTTAGGATTGTCTATGTGAGTAAGCATTTGCAGCGAACGACCTGAACAAAAACAAATTTGATGTGTTTCTTCGTGCCATTTCAATTCTTCCAAAAATTGTTGTTTCGATATTTTTCCGATAAGGTAGAAATTTATTCGTGTTGAAATTTTATCATCCGCAACCAGACCTTCTACAAGGTCGAAATCGTGAGTGGGTTGGGGGAGTGCTGTGTTTCTGTTCATTGCAACAAAATCAAGCCATTTCTCATCATATTTGGTAAATCGAAGCGTTTTTAACTTAAAATATTGAAAAGCATTTTCGTTAAATTCAAATTCGGTTACAACTCCTTCTGTGTTGTTGTAAAAACCTCGGCGTTCTGCCCAATAATCTGCCTGTTTTTTGATTTTCGTTACATAAAATCCTTGTCCGAAATCTTTGCCGATTTCACATTTTTCCAAATCTATTTTGTCGATTTTTATAAAACTACCGTGATAAACTTTCATTACCGTGTTCCTCCATTTTTACGACAAACCTCATAGATATCACGTACCGCCCAAAATGGATTATCGGTATGTAAAGCCCACCAACATTTATTGAGATAATCCATTCCGCCGTACTGTTTCAAATAAAAATAAGCATCTTGAATATTCATTTTATAACTCGAAGCAAAGTTGGGAATAATGAACGACACAAAACTCACTTTGTCGCTCGTTTCTTTATCCAATTTCCTGTTATTCATACTTTTTTACATCTTAATTGTTTGTAATACAAATGTATCGAATTTTTCTTGCGCTGTCAAGTTTTTCCATTAAGGAAGGATTCTTACCTCATTCGCCCCCCACGCGGTCCGGGTGCAAACGGACTGGTAGCCGGATTATTCTTCTGTTCGGTGGTCATTTCGCGCATATCGGTAACTACCACATCGCCTTCGTGTAACCCTTCTAAAATTTGTACATTAATGCCGTCAAGAGCACCAATATGTACTTTCTGTATTTGTAAATTTCCGTTATTCTGTGCCACCCACATCAGAGCAGTACGTGTTTTTTTGTCTCCTGCCGGATTTTTAGTTTGCTTGTCTGCGGCGTTTGCTTTCTTCTCATTTGCGGCATTGATTGCAGTCATGAGCGAATCGGGTACTGCGCCTAATTTATGCTGTTTGTAATATTTTGTGAGCATATCGGCGGTGGGTGCAAATTTAGTTGCGGCAATAGGCACAATGAGTGTGTTCAAAATTTGACGGGTAAAAATTGTTACCGTAGCGGTCATTCCGGGCATTAACTGTAATTTTTCGTTTTTGGAATTTATAATAATGGTGTATGTTACCACATTTTGCGTTACAATAGGGTTTAGTCGAATTTGTTTTACCTCGCCCTCAAACGTGGCATTTTGATAAGCATCAACGGTGAATGTTACTTTTTGCCCCATTTTTATTTTTCCAATATCGGCTTCGTC
>JAISHW010000059.1 GCA_031262365.1 Lentimicrobiaceae bacterium | reverse complement strand
TTTTTTCTGCCTCCTTATTCGCCGGAATTGAATAAAATTGAAATTCTATGGCGATTTATCAAATATAAGTGGCTAACTTTTGATGCTTTTACTAACTTCCAAAATCTCAAAGAACACTTAGATGAGGTATTAAACAATATTGGGGGAAAATACGTCATTAAATTTTATTGATTACTTAATTGGCACATTTCTTTGTTTACGCCATAGAACACAGAGGCGTTTATGTTTTGTGGTATAAGACTCATATTGGCAATAGAATCTAAATCGACACAGTTATAAAAAGCACCTTCACCAATATGGGTAACGGTACTTGGAATGCTGATATAAGTCAGCCCGGTACAATTTCGAAAAGCATAGTTTCCGATAGAAGTTATATTATCAGGAATATTTACCGAAGTCAGGCTTCTACAATCACGAAAAACATAATTGCCAATAAAATCAATACTGTTTGGCATTGTTATAGAAGGTAAATGACTGCAATTAGAAAAAGCATGGTTGCCTATGAATAATACAGTATTCGGAATATCAATTGACAACAACGATTCACAATTTTGAAAAGCATAACTACCGATAGAAGTGAGGCTGTCAGAGAGTATGATGGAAGATAAATTATTGCATCCCAAAAAAGCACCCTCGCCAATAGTTTTTACATTATTAGGAATTGTAATAGAAGTTAAACTGTTGCAATTTTGAAAAACATAATCATTAATATCCAAAAGTGCTTCTCCGATCGAAATAGAAGGCAATTTTGTACAGTTCTGAAAAGCATATTCTCCGATGATTTTTATACTATTTGGTATAGATATATCTGAAATTAAGTTATTGCAATAAGAAAAAGCTCTAGCTCCTATGTTAACAACACCATTTTCAATACCAACAGAAGTTAAATTATAACAATTGTAGAATGCATAATTGCCTACAGAAACTACGCTTCCCGGTATTGTAATAGATTTTAAGTTAACACAATTTTGAAAAGAATAATTTCCAATCGTTTCAACGCCATCTGGAATAGACACCGCAGTTAAATTTTTACAATTATAAAAAGCATAATCAGGTATTGTTGATACATTATTACCGATATTTAAAAACTTCAAAGCGGTATCGGCTGAAAAAACAAGAGCAGAAAGAGAACCCATTTTGACACAATTATTTGCGTTAAAATTTACAGTTTCTAATTTGCTACAGCTACTAAAAGCTCCGTTGCCAATAGAAGTAACATTATCTCCGATAGTAAGTGTCGTTAGATATTTACAAGATCTGAAGGCATTGTTAGGAATGATGTTAACATCCTGTCCAATATGTAAAACCCGAAAAGCCGTATCGCCAAAAAAAACAGAATTATAATGTATACCGTTATTAGAAATCACATCTGTACATATTTGTTTACAATTTATGGCGTTGAAATTTACAACTTCCAGATTAATACAGTTATTAAAAACTCCTTTTCCAATAGAAGCAACATTATTGCCAATATTAACTGATGTTAAGCCGGTACAATTATAGAAAGCACTATCACTAATTGTTGTAATACTATCAGAAATAACGATAGTATTAAATTTCCTACAATTAGAAAAGGCTTCTTTACCTATAAGCTTGACTGTATTACCAAAAGAAATAGAATGAAGTCTGTCGCAATTAAAAAATGCGGCAATGTCTATGCTTTCGACTGAAGAAGGAATTGTATAATCATCAGTTTTTCCCGCAGGAAATTTTATTAATTGCGTTTCTTTTTTGTTAAATAATACATTGTTATTGCTGGAATAATTTTCGTTTTCAGAATCTACATGAATTGTAAGTAAATTACGGCAGTCGCTAAAAGCATAGTTTGGAATGGATTCGACATCCGCGCCAATATTTAATTCGTGGAGAAGTAAAGAGCCTTCAAAAACAGGAGCAGATGGAGTGCTTATTTTTGAGCAATTTACAGCGTTATAATTTATAATTTTCAAATTACGACAATAAGCGAAAGCTCCTATACCAATGCTATCAACATTGTAACCAATAGTAATTTCTTGCAAATTACAATAATCTGAAAACATGTAATTTGGAATATTTTTTACATCATTTCCGATATTTAGAAATTGAAATGCGTCATTGCCTGAGAAAATAGGATTGTCTATTTTTTTGCAATTTATAGCATTAAAATTTATCAGATTCAAATTAATGCAATCACTAAAAGCACCTTTACCAATGCTATCAATATTTTTTGGGATGCTAATTGACAACAATCCATTACAACTACGAAAAGCATTTTCTTTTATAACAATAACATTATCTCCAATATCAATGGAAGTCAGTCTACTTCCATAAAAAGCACCTGCTCCAATAGTATTTACCAAATAAGGCATTGAATAGCTCCCTGTTCTTCCTGCTGGATACTGTATAAGAGTTTTTTTTGTTTTATTAAATAACACGCCGTCTCTACTCGAATAATTAGCATTTCGTCCATCTACATTTATTGAAATCAATGAGGTACAATTTGAAAAAGCGTAATTATCAATAGAAATAACACTATCTCCAATGGCAATAGAAGTCAAGCCGCTACAACCTGAAAAGACATTCTTTCCAATCGTTTTTACAGACAGCGTGTCTATGGATGATAAGCTAATACAATCAGAAAAAGCACCTTCATCAATAGCCGTAACCTCCGATCCAATAACAATAGAAGTCAAGCCGCTACAACCTGAAAAGGCATTTTTTTCGATTGTTTTTACCGATGCGGGAACGGCGTAATTTCCCGACTTCGCTTGCGGATATTGTATGAGTGTTGTTTTTTCATGGTCGAACAACACGCCTTGTTCACTGGAATATTTTTTATTGTCAGGGTCTACCTCAATTTCAACTAAGCTAATACAATCAGAAAAAGCACCTTCATAAATGGTCGTAACTCCATTACCTATTACTACAGAAACCAATCCAGTATGTCTCGAAAAAATACTATCGCTAATAGAAGTTACTTCATCATTTATTATAATCGTTTTTATTTCGTTTGAGTAAACGTACCATGGGATTCTATTTCCGATAGATGTGGAGTATTTTTTCATATTACCATTGCCTTTAATGATAATAGTATCTCTTGATGACGATAAAGTTGCCGTTACACTAGTTTCAGGCAATACGCCACAATTCCATGTTTGTGCATTAACATCTACGATGAATAGACTACACACAATCAAAGTAAACATAAAAGTAAAAATTCGTTTTCTCATAGAAAAAATATTTATAAATTTTTTGTATTTATTTGTTTAAAAATTTAACTTTACTTTTGTAAGCAAAAAAATACTTACTTTATTATTTATCCCTTGTATAAGGAGCGATACTTACAGGAAAACAAAAATATTTAAAAATATTGAATTTCAGGTATTTGTGTGAAAATTACACAATTTATGTAATTAATTCACGTAATTATGACTTCTCTGATCGCTTTATGGAATTGAAATCTAGTTGGTTAATGATTTTTGTGATTTTTGAAAACGTTTTAAAATTTACGTTGTTTAGTTCAAAAACAAAGGTTATTTTAGAGGGAATTGGCTGAGAAGTTCGGTTTTTCAAATAAAATTCTTCAATGAAATTATAGGCTAAAATATCAGATATTTCTAAAAGCAGTTCAATGTCGATTTTTTTTCGGCGGAAGATGTTGTACACATTTGCTCGGTCGCAATGCAAACGTGTTGCAAACTGCGTGATAGAAAGACCGCTTTCGTCAAAAACGGCCTTAATTTTTTCACCAATAGATTGTGTTTCCGCTTTCATGCTATAAATTCTCAAGACTACCTGTCAGTCCCAAACAAGCGGATTATTTTTCTGATTATTTATAATAAAAAAACGTGGGACAATACTTATTATCTGTCTTTTGAGGTCTACCACAACCTTGCCTTCAAATAAACGAGTAAAGCCCACGTATTCTTACGCGAGCGTTCTTGCTTTACTCTTGAAGGCTTTGAAAAGTGGTAGTTTCAAAAGACAAGGTAAAAAGCTAACGCTTTTTCTTTTATGTTTAATTATTTAGATTTTTTTTACTTCATTTAATGAAATTTACGGTTGTTAGGTGCAAAAATAGTAAAGAAATGTCATCTCAAAAAAATAATAAATAATTGTTTGCGTATTCATAGCCATTTTAATCAATGAATTTCGCTATCTTTGCACTCACTATCAGATGATTTGTTTCTTTTGAAAATCAATTATTACTCATTGATTTTAAGTAACTTTTAACATCAAATCTATTTTAACATTTAAAATTTTTTTAAAATGCACAACGAAAAATCAGGTTTTAATACACTTGTCGTTCACGCCGGAGGTATTGACGATCCAATGGGAAGCGCTGTTACGCCAATTTATCAAACCTCAACATTCAAATTCGAAAATGCCGATCATGGCGCAAAATGTTTTTCGGGCGAAGAAAAAGGATATATCTATACACGTATTGGTAATCCTTCTATTTCGGAATTAGAAGAAGCGGTAGCCGCGATGGAAAAAGGATTTGGTGGCATTGCTACAAGTTCGGGAATGGCTGCTGTGAACACGGTTTATCAGACATTTCTCGCTTCGGGAAAACATTTGGTTGGACACAAATCACTTTACGGACCATCGCGTGCTGTGATGGAAAATTTTTATCCGAAGTTTGGTGTCGAATCGACATTTGTTGATGCTTCTGATGCCGAAAATGTACGTCAAGCAATTCGTTCAAATACCGCGCTGATTTATTTAGAAACGCCGGCTAACCCAACAATGGAATCGACAGATATTGAAGCTGTTTGTAAAATAGCAAAAGAACATGGAATTCCTGTTTGTGTCGACAATACATTTTGCAGTCCGTATTTACAAACACCGCTCGACTTAGGTGCTGACATTGTATTACATTCGATGACAAAATTTATCAACGGGCATGCGGATATCGTTGCGGGTATGGTTGTAGCTAAAGAGAAAAAACATTACGATATGCTTCGCGCTACAATGGTGAACATGGGCTTCAACATGGATCCGCATCAGGCTTGGCTGACTCGCAGAGGACTTAAAACGCTTGGAATTAGAATTGATCGTGCGCAAGAAAATGCGATGAAAGTAGCTGAATTTCTCGAAAACCATCCGAAAGTAAGCTGGGTACTTTTTCCGGGATTAAAATCGTATCCGCAATATGAATTGGCAAAACGTCAGATGAGAGGACCTGGAGCAATGATTAGTTTTGAACTAAAAGGCGGTATTGAGGCAGGAAAGAAAATGATGAATAATGTAAAGTTGGCTTTGTTAGCCGTTTCGTTAGGTGGAATTGAAACTTTGATTCAACATCCGGCAAGCATGACCCATTCGAAACTTTCGCCGGAAGTACGTTTGTCGGCAGGAATTACCGATGGATTGGTTCGCTTTTCGGTCGGAATAGAAGATGTAAATGATATTATAGCCGATTTGAAGCAGGCTTTAGAAAAAGAATAAAAACAATTTTTTGGTACGATTATATAGAAACACTACAAATATTTATCAAGGAAATTAAAATACATTTCTAATTTTAAATTAAAAAAAATGAGATTGACTAAAACAGAGTCAATCTCATTTTTTTTGCTCATACCGTTTTTTTTATGCTATATGATTTCTTTTACCTTTAAAATATTGTCGACAGGATTTGCGTAAATGCCCAAATAAATAGCGCGCACTGTAGTTGTATTACCGCTAATTGTCCGAACAACGCTTTCTGCCATTTGCTCAAAAAGTAAGCGTTCTTCGAGCGTATAATAATGTGCGAATCTACTGTTGTTGTGCAACATATCATGAGCAATAAAATTGTTTGGCATTAACTTGTAATGTTCGTAAATACGCTGATCAATTAGTCGCGCTACCAATTGGTGGTATTTTGATTCGGGTTGCTTTTCGAGGGCATCTAATTCTTCTTTCGTTATCGGCTTGCAAATACTAAAATGCGTATTTCCTTTTTGTTGTTCAATGCCCGTAATAATACTTATGAGATCTTCACCGTTTTGTTTTTCGTATTTTTCGTTTTGCGAAATATAAAGTTCTCGAGTTTTGAGAATATCGCAAGGTTCTATACTATATGAAACGGCAATCGGAACAAGATGTAAATCGGTCAACGCTTTTTCGACATCCGGTTCGCTCATGCAAAACATTTTAATGATTCCTTGATCGGTTTGGTCATTGCCGTCTTTCGAACGACCGTTACGTTGCGCAATCCATACCGATTCATGATCATCGAGAATTGATTTCCGAATGAATTTCGAAAGTTGCATCGAGTTTTGATACATGTCGCGCATTGATCCGTCGCGTTTTACAATAAACATTTTGTTTGACCTCTCAATGTCGATAATCAATTGTGAACTCATTAAGTTGCTTCCGAAAGCAATTAGAGAGGTTTTCAGGTTGTTCCAATGCAGTATTTGTTGCAACAGAGAAGAATCGAGCATGATGTCGCGATGATTCGAAATGAACAAATAAGATTGGTCTTTTTGTAAAAATTCGATTCCACTGTAAGTAAGCCTATTGATTGACTTGTTGATGACGTTTTGGTTTACTGCCGACATAAAGTTAAATTGAAAATCGTCGGCTGTTTTTGTTGTTCTCAGCTGTTGTCGGACTTCATCTATATCTCTGTTTGGAAACAACCATTCCGATAAAATACTGAAATATTTGTCTTCGGCAATCCGCATCATCGCTGCCGAAATTTCATTATCATTATATGGTCTTACATCATCAAAATTATCCATGCTCAAAAATAAGACTTAATTGCTTACATCGATTCGCTACATCAGCTAATTTTTCTGTAAAACAGTTTTTTTTAATGAAAGTTGTTTTTTATAGCTCTGTATCAGAATGAGATAGGAGTTATTGATATTTTTAATAACTTCTTGTTACCTTGTAAATTCTTCAATAATATCTTTTAGCAACGGGTAAGCGTTTAATAATGTATTACGTTCGGCTAATTCGAAATCCTTAAAATCGAATCCAGGTGCTACAACACAACTGACAAGTGTATAACTTTTTTCACTTTTGATTTTAGCGGCAAACCACACGTTAGCAGGAATTTTGATGTAAAAATGTTCGCCATTTTGAGTGTTTTTTCCGAGTAAAACTCTTGTGAGTTCACTGTGTTGAATATAAATGATTTCTAAAGTTTCGCCTTCATGAAAATACCACAATTCGTCGGATGGAATACGGTGAAAATGCGATTTGTTTGTGCCGTTCAGCAAATAATAAATCGACGTGCATACATTCCGTTTCGCGCCTTTCGAATCGGTTGCTGTAACATCGGAGCGATATGTTTCTTTGTAAAAACCGCCTTCAGGGTGGGGAAGAAGCTGTAGTTGATTGATGAGATGGGTTGTGCGGTCTGAATTCAGATTGTCCATATTGTTCTTATATTGATAGATTTATAACTTACTTTCCGATGCAGAATTTCTCAAAAATTGATCCTAAAACTTCATCGTTACTGATAGCACCGGTTATAGTTCCTAAATGATAAATCGCTTGTCGCAAATCAATGGCAATAAGATCGGTAGGGATATTGTTGTTAAAACCGTTTTCGACGGCTAAGATGGCTTCGTGAGCAGCTTCAAGTGCTTGATAATGACGCAAATTGCTGACAATAGTATCTTGTTCGTGATGAATTGCTTGTGCTTTTTTTTGCAGCGATTCGCTTATGAGGTTGATATTCTCTTTTCGCTTTGCGGAGATGAAAACTGTTTCCAACGGAATCAAATCTTTAAAATATTCCGGAATTTTGGTCAACAAATCAACTTTATTGCCAATCAGAACGACTTGTTTGTTCTGATTTTCAGTATATTGTTTCAATTCTTCGATTATTTCATTTGCCGAAACATCATCAATACTTGTTAAATCACATACATACAATAGGATACTCGCTTGTTTGATTTTATCATAAGTACGCTCGATTCCCATGTTTTCGACCGTATCGTCAGATATTCGTAATCCGGCTGTATCGATAAAACGAAATGTAAAACCGCCGATAACAATGGTGTCTTCGATTGTATCGCGTGTTGTTCCGGGAATATCACTTACAAGAGCTCTTTCTTCGTTCAAAATCGCATTAAGCAAGGTGCTTTTTCCAACGTTTGTTTTGCCTATAATGGCAACGGGAATTCCGTTTTTAATGACATTTCCTGATGTGAAGCTTTTGATTAATTTGATTATTTCATCTTTCAAATTATCAATAAGTTGAAAGAATTTATTTCGGTCAACAAATTCGACATCTTCTTCCGAAAAATCAAGTTCAAGTTCAATCAACGAAGCAAATTCGAGAAGACGGTTTCGTAGTGTACTAATTTTTTTCGAAAAACCACCTCGCATTTGATTAACAGCCAGATTATGAGCCGCTTTTGATTGTGAAGCGATCAGATCGGCAATGGCTTCGGCTTGAGCAAGATCGAATTTTCCATTCGTGAAAGCGCGCATACTAAATTCACCCGGTTCGGCTAATCGCGCACCATGTTGAATAAAAATTTCGAGCAATCGTTGTTGGATATAAATCGACCCGTGACAATTGATTTCTACAACATTTTCACC
The DNA here is from genome assembly GCA_031262365.1 of Lentimicrobiaceae bacterium. Lineage (GTDB taxonomy): Bacteria > Bacteroidota > Bacteroidia > Bacteroidales > F082 > JAISHW01. The sequence goes on along the minus strand of JAISHW010000059.1, from coordinate 31,043 downwards.
CGTATAAGAGTGTGGTTTTTTAAAAAACAGCACCAAAACGTCGTCTATAAATTCTTCTTTATCAATAATTTGTCCGTAATACGCTTTGTATGTTTCGATTTTTGAAAGCAGAAACTTTTTGTTTTTTTGCTCAAAAATTTCAGCAACGATTTCATGACTTTTTTCACCTGAAAGTCGTACAATGGCAATAGCTCCCATGCCCGGAGGTGATGAGAGCGCACAAATAGTGTCGTTTTCTAAGATATTGAACCGCATATCGAATTGTTTTAAAAATCAAGCGAACAGTTAATCCATTCGTTGTCGAATTTTGCATTGTATTTTCGGTAGAAATTCAGAGCAGGTTCGTTCCATTCCAAAGCTTGCCATACGATGCCATTAAATTGTTGTTTTTTAGCTTTTTCAATTAATTTTTCGAACAATAAAGAGCCAATTCCAAAGCCACGAAATTCGGGTTCGACGTAGAAATCTTCGAGGTACATTCGTTGTCCTTTCCAAGTGCTGTAACGAATATAATACAATGCAAATCCGCGAATTATATTGTCAATTTCGGCAACATAAGCCCACCAAACAGGATGTGATCCAAAACCGCTTTCTTCGAAATGAGCAAATGAGACGATTACTTCGTCAGATGCTTTTTCATAAAGAGCCAAATCTTTTATTAACTGTAATATTCATGGACAGTCTTCTTTTTGCGCCTCTCTAATATGTATATTTTTCACCTTCAATTAAATTATTAAATAACTTATGTAAATCTTAATGAATCAATATGATTCAGATATTATTCAGTTGAAATCAGAAGTGTTATTTTTGAAGTTTTGCTCGCTCAAAAGGTTTTTCTCTATCAAATAAATAACGGTATGTAATGTGTGTTTTGTAAATCTTTCCACCGATACTTTCTGCTATTTTGCACATTGTCGGATTAAAATCACCTATCCAGTTGAGTTGCAATTCTTTGTAATGAAAATCTTTTTCTAATGCATATTTCTCGAATGAGATGATTAAGCCGCCATCGACTCCTTTGCCTTGGTGTTCGGGTACAATTCCGAATGCCAAAGAAATAACGCGATTTGCTTTGTGAGCAATTTTAACGCGGTAAGCAATCTTTAACGTGTTTAACCAATTCGATTTTCCATTTAATCCTTTGTATATCTGATTCATATCAATCATCATCAAGAAGAAAGCTATCGGTTCGCCTTTATAAAAAGCAAAATGCATCAAGCGTGGATCGATAATGGGTTTCAACTGATTAAGCAATGCTGTTGCATGTTGTTTTGATATTTTTGTAGCACCCGGAATAACTGCCCATGCTCTGTTATAAATGTCCATGAAATATTCGGCATATTTGTCAATCTGTTTCATGTTGATGATTTCAAATGTGTAATCAGGATTTCTCTCCAGACGCTCGGCTTTAGCGTGAATAACAGGATCAAGTCCTCCTGGACCAATTTCACGCCTGTAAGTTAATTGCTTAAAGTAATCTTTAAAACCATAATTTTCAAATAGTTGAGAATAATAAGAATAATTGTAAGGCATGTAATAAATCGGATCGTAAAATCCTTCAACCAAACAGCCCCAAAAATTATCTCTGTCGCCAAAATTTATTGGACCATCTATGGCTTCCATACCGTTTTTTTTATTCCAATTGACAGCTGCATCAAATAATATATTTGCCGCTTCTTGGTCGTCGATGCAGTCAAAAAAACCACATCCACCTGTGAGTTGCGCGTTTGATTTCGCCATTTTAGGATCGATGAAAGCAGCGATACGACCTACAATTTCTGTTTTTTCGTTTAAAAGCGTATATCTGACACATTGTCCTTGTCGTAAAAGTTTGTTTTTATTTTTATCAAACAATTTTTCGACATCTTCATCCATTGGTCTTACATAATGCGGATCGTTTTTATATAATTTGCTTGGATAAGCAAGCCATTCTTTCACATCTTTCTGCGTTTTAACTTCTTTTAGAGTGTATTTTTGAGCCATAGCTGTAATAATATAATTAGTTTTCGTTCAAAAACAAAGATCTTCAAAGGTACGGGTTATTTTCGTTTTTTTGACAAACGACATTCTATAAAATATTGTTATGACCTTTTTTTTATAGTTTTCTTTATTGATAATCAGCAATTTCTATTTATTCGCGTGTTTTGAAATAAGTTTCTAAAACTTTTTTTGCATTTGCCGAGTCTTCTTCTTCAACAAAAATACGAACCGAAAATTCAGGAGAACCTGAAGCCCAACCAGCTATGATACTTTCGTTGAGCGAGTCGCGCAAAATGCTATCAATACCGTTTTCTTGCAGTAATTCGACTAAAAAATTAGCTTCAACAATCGAACCGGTATAAACTGGAGTTAATTTCTCATTTGTCATATATGTTTGTGTTAAATGTATTTACAAAACAAATAGCAAGTGTTTTTTGTTTTGAATGTCTAAGTTTTTTGTTTTTGGATTCGGTTTCTGTTCAATTTAATAATTGCAAAAAACATAATCGAAGCGGCAATCCATTGGGTTACTGTAAAAATTTTACCGTGAATCAAATAATCAAAAATTACCGCAGAAATAGGAAACATGAGTTCTATAATGCTCGAATAAATTGCTTTTACATTTCGTAAACCATAGTAATACAAGAAGATAGCTCCTGCTCCAGTAGTTAAACCAATGATGATAAAGAAAATCAAATTGTTGGTTGTTGTCGCTGAAAATTGCGAAAAGTTACCCCATAAAACCATGTAAATCAACATGATTACACTCGTAAAACCATAACGGTAATACGTTGAGGTAACGAAAGAATAGTTGCCTAAGATTTTTTTTGAAAAAACAGTAGACGAACCAAATGAAAAAGCGGCTAAAAGTGCAAAAAGACAAGCGTAAAGCAACTCTTTTCCATTTCCAGAAGTATCGGGAAGGTGAAATCCGAATGCGAGTAAATAACCGGATGTAATAGCAATTCCAGCCCATAGAGCAAAATTTTTACTGATTCGTTCTTTAAGAATGATTCGTGCTAATAAGATAGCAAAAATGGGTTGCAATTTTTGAAGTAATACTACAACCGAAAGATGGTTAAAATTAACTAAAAATAACGATTTTACAATAGCAATAGTCCCTAAAGCTCCTCCAAATAAGCTAATTAAGAAAAAATAGAAAAAATCAGATTTGCTCATGATTGTCAATTTCTTAATTTCTTTAAAAAAGAAAAGATTCATCAACAAAAATGGAAGTAAGTGTAGCACAAAAACAACATAACCGACATCAAGATTATGAAGTTGTGGTGTGAGAACAACACCGTCTAATCCCCACAGTATAGCGGCAATTCCGATTGCTATTGTGCCTTTAATTGTTGTGTTTTTTTGTTTTGTATTCATCGTGTAACAAAAATACTTATAAATGTTTTTCAGCATTTTTTATTGCATAACAATTTTAAACAACCTAAGGTTATAAAATTTAATTACAAAGAAGCAGGATTGTATTTCGTTGTTTTACAATATTTTATCGTCTTAAATCGAAAAGCTCAAAGCCTTTATTTAAAAACAAAAAAAGCCGATTACATTCAAAATCGGCTTTTCGTTATAATAGAAAAGTTTTCTTATTTAACCTTTTCGACAACAGCTTTAAAAGCTTCCGGATTGTTCAAAGCGAGGTCGGCAAGTACTTTACGGTTCAATTCGATGTTGTTTGCATGAAGTTTTCCCATGAAAACACTATACGACATTCCATAAGCTCTTACACCTGCGTTGATACGGGTGATCCAAAGTGCTCTAAATTCGCGTTTTTTGTTACGTCTATCGCGATAGGCGTATTGTTGCCCTTTTTCCCATGAATTTTTGGCAACTGTCCAGACATTTTTTCTACGACCAAATTGTCCTTTGGTTCTTTTTAAAATCTTCTTGCGTCTGGCTCTTGAAGCTACAGCATTAACTGATCTTGGCATTTTTTTAATTTTTTTTCGTCATAGCGCCTCACTCCATTTGAGAACTTTTTCGGCTATAACAAAGTTTAACAATTGATTTACTTAAAATTGAAGCATTTCTTTTACATTCTTTTCTTCGGATTTAGCAACAGTCGTACTATACGTAAGATTACGTTTACGTTTTGTTGATTTTTTCGTTAGAATGTGGCTTTTGTAAGCGTGCTTCCTTTTGATCTTACCGGTTCCTGTAAACTGAAAACGTTTTTTGGCACCGGATTTTGACTTCATTTTTGGCATCTCGTGTTTATATTTAAATTATTTAAAAATGAATGCGTTTATTTTTTAGGAGCTATAACCATAATCATTCGTTTTCCTTCGAGTTTTGGCAATGATTCTACTTTGCCGTACTCTTCAAGTTCTTGAGCAAACTTTAACAAGGTAAACTCGCCTTGATCTTTGTAAACAATTGATCTTCCACGGAAAAAGACATCTACTTTTACTTTTGCCCCTTCTTCTAAAAAGCGAATAGCATGTTTCAGTTTGAAATCGAAATCATGTTCATCGATGTTAGGGCTCAAGCGAATTTCTTTTACAACTACTTTTGCTGCTTTTGCTTTTATTTCTTTTTGTTTTTTCTTTTGTTCAAAAAGGAATTTCTTATAATCTAAGATTCTGCAAACGGGCGGATTAGCCGTAGCTGAAATTTCAACCAAATCAAGCTCTTGCTCTTTTGCAAATGCTAATGCTTCCCTTAAAGAATAAATACCGGTTTCAATGTTGTCGCCGACCAAACGAACCATCGGTGCGGCGATTCGCTCGTTAATTTTGTGTAATTCTTCTTTTTTCGGAAAGTTGTTTGGTCTTCTTCCTCCTCTAATTTGTGCTATAATTCAGGTCTCCTATATTAATTAAACTTCTATGTTAATTATTTCTTTTATTTATTTATCAAAACCCTGCAAACGGTTTACTTCTTCGTCGACCATTGCAGCAAATTCTTCTATTGTCATTGTCCCCAAATCGCCTTCGCCGTGTTTGCGAACAGAAAGCGTTCCTTCGGCAGCTTCTTTTTCGCCGACAATCAGCATGTACGGAATTTTATTAATTTCCGCATCGCGGATTTTGCGACTAATTTTTTCGCTTCGATCGTCAATGAGGGTGCGAATTTCCGATTTTTTTAGCACATCTGAAACATTTTCGGCATAATTTTGATACTTTTCGCTAATAGACAGTATGATAGCTTGTTCCGGAGCTAACCAAATCGGGAAATTTCCAGCACAATGTTCGATCAAAACAGCTACAAAACGCTCCATCGAACCAAAAGGCGCACGGTGAATCATGACCGGACGGTGTTTTTCGTTATCCGCACCGATATAGCTAAGGTCGAAACGTTCGGGCAAATTATAGTCGACTTGTATCGTTCCTAATTGCCATTTGCGACCAATCGCATCACGAACCATGAAGTCCATTTTTGGTCCGTAAAAAGCGGCTTCGCCTTCTTCCAAAATAGCTTCGAGACCTTCTTCCTCTGCTACTTCGATAATGGCTTGTTCGGCTTTTTGCCAATTTTCTTCCGAACCAATGTATTTTTTCTTGTTGTTTGGGTCTCGCAATGATATTTGCGTAATAAACTCTTTAAAATCAAGTGCTTGGAATATGCGCATAATGATTTTGATTACGCCTTTAAATTCTTCTTTTATCTGATCAGGCATACAGAAAATATGCGCGTCGTCTTGTGTAAATCCTCTTACACGTGTCAAACCATGCAATTCGCCGCTTTGTTCATAACGGTAAACCGTACCGAACTCGGCATAACGAAGCGGTAATTCTTTATATGAATGTGGGCGTGCATCGTAAATTTCGCAATGATGCGGACAATTCATCGGTTTTAAGAAAAATTCTTCGCCTTCGACAGGTGTTGTAATTGGTCGGAACGAGTCTTTACCATATTTTTCGTAGTGTCCCGATGTTTTATAAAGATTCACATTTCCGATGTGAGGCGTAATGACGGGCAAATATCCGGCTTCTTTTTGTACGCGTTTCAAAAACATTTCTAAACGTTCGCGCAACTGGGCTCCTTTCGGCAACCAAAGCGGAAGTCCCGATCCTACTTTCTGCGAGAAAGTGAAAAGATCCAATTCTTTTCCTAATTTGCGATGGTCACGTTTTTTTGCTTCTTCGAGTAATAACAAATATTCGTCGAGGTCTTTCTTTTTCGGAAACGTGATTCCATAAATACGAGTCAACTGTTTGCGGCTTTCATCGCCACGCCAGTAAGCGCCGGCGATGTTCAATAATTTTACAGCTTTGATAATGCCGGTATCAGGCAAATGTGGACCACGACAAAGGTCGGTAAACGTACCTGATTTGTATAGCGTGATAGTTCCGTCTTCGAGCTCATTGATGAGTTCGAGTTTGTATTCATCACCTTTTTTGGTGAAATAGTCAATTGCATCGGCTTTCGAAATGTCGGAACGCACAATTTCTTGCTTTTCTTTTGCCAGTTCGAGCATTCTATTTTCGATTTTAACCAAATCGGCTTCGGTCAAAACTTTGTCGCCCATATCAATATCATAATAAAAACCGCTTTCGATACTTGGACCAATGCCGAATTTCACGCCTGGATAAAGTTGTTCGATTGCTTCTGCCATAATATGTGCCGACGAGTGCCAAACGGTAGCCTTTCCTTCAGTGTCGTTCCACGTCAATAATTGAAGTGTTGCATCGCTCTGAATCGGGCGTGTAGCGTCCCAAATTTCGCCATTCACTTTGGCTGCTACAACGTTACGAGCCAATCCTTCACTAATGCTTTTTGCAATATCTAAGGATGTTACATTGTCTTCGTATTGTCTTACCGTATTATCCGGAAAGGTTATATTTATCATCCGAATCGTATTAATGTTTCAAAAAAATCGGCTGCAAAAGTACAATATTATTCTGGAATAATATTCTATTTTGGTGCTATTTATTTTCGAATTATACGCTTGATTTTTAAAGTATTTAGTCGAAAAAGATTCTTATTTGAGTTTGTTGTCAAAAAAAGATTCTTCGTAATCGAAAAAAATAAAGATATTTGCACGCTTTTTTATCAAAAAAAATACAATTAACAAGATGCAAGCTGTTTACACAATTGGATTATTGATTTTATCGAATATTTTTATGACTTTCGCGTGGTATGGTCATTTGAAATTTTCAGAAATGAAATGGTTTTCGGCACTTGGTATGGTTTCGATTATTTTTATCAGTTGGTTTATCGCGCTGTTTGAATACATGGCTCAAGTGCCTGCCAACAGGATTGGTTATTCCGGAAACGGTGGTCCGTTTTCGCTTGTCGAACTTAAAGTGATTCAAGAAGTGATTTCGTTGAGTGTTTTTACTATTTTTACACTATTAATATTTCGAAATGAAACATTCAAATTGAATCATCTGATTGGTTTTGTGTTTCTTATATTAGCTGTATATTTTATCTTTAAAAAATAGTTTTAATATTCATAACTTATTATTTTTGCAGGCATCAAAAGACAATAAACAACGTAAAAAATTAGATAGTATGAAATTCTATGATGTTGATTCTGTTTTTACTTTTGGAAAACACGAAGGATTAACCATTGCCGAAGTGTATCAAAAAGATCCAAAGTATATCGATTTTTGTTTCGAAAACATCGACGAATTCTATGTAGCTCCTGATGTTATGAAAGAGCTGAAAATCATAGAAAACGAACAACAATCGCAAGAATTTAACCGATTGGGCGACGACGAAATAGATATGATGTTCGACGAAATGCGCGAAATTGGTGCTTGGGATGAAGATAAAATCGAAGAAGAATTTTCGTGGGACGATGAAGATGATTTGGCTGACGATTCATACGAAGATCCTTATGATGAAGACGAAGATATGTATGACGATTTTGATGATGATGATTTTTAAAGATCGCGTAATCAGCTCTTGAAAAACGTTTTACATACCTAAAAATCAATAAAAAAGGTTACGAATTTTCAGTCGTAACCTTTTTTATTTGAAATATGTCGAAATGCGCATCGAAACTACAATAGCAATTCTTTTTTATGAAGAAGTTTCATCTTTTTTTGTCATCGTGATTCTCGATGTTTAACTTTTCAAAAATTCTGTATTTTTGTTTATTATGTCGCGCATCTGTTATTAAATCCGACAAAAAACCGGTCATAAAAAGCTGTGTACCAATTATCATTGCCAACAAACCAAAGTAAAATAGCGGACGTTCGGTCATCTTATAGGCTTCCATGAAGATTTTCGTATAAATCAAATATCCCGCAATAATAAATCCTATCAGAAATAAAAGCGAACCTAAAGAACCAAAGAGATGCATTGGACGTTTTTCGAATTTCGATTTAAACATGATCGACAATAGATCGAGAAATCCTGTCATCAGGCGACTCATTCCGAATTTTGTTTTGCCATATTTTCGTTTGCGATGCTGCACTTCTTTTTCTCCTATTCGCACAAAACCTTCCCATTTGGCAATCAACGGTATGTAACGATGCATTTCGCCATGCACTTCGATGTTTTTCACGACATCAGTGCTATAAGCTTTAAGTCCGCAATTGAAGTCGTGCAACTTGATTCCTGAAATTTTTCGTGTTGTCCAATTAAAAAACTTCGATGGAATTGTTTTCGAAAGTGGATCGTAACGCTTTTTTTTCCATCCCGAAACAAGATCATGTTTTTCGTTTACAATCATATTATAAAGTTCCGGAATTTCGTCGGGACTGTCTTGCAAGTCGGCATCCATCGTAATCACAACACGACCTTGCGCCAGACGAAAACCTTCGTTCAAAGCTGCTGATTTTCCGTAATTACGCCTGAAACGTAATCCTTTTACATTTGAATTTACCGCTGTCAGATTTTTGATAACTTGCCACGACGTGTCCGTAGATCCATCGTCGATGAATAAAATCTCGTACAAAAAATTTTCTTTTTCTACAACGCGGCGTATCCACTGCTCTAGTTCAGGTAATGACTCTTCTTCGTTAAACAACGGAATAATCAACGATAAATCGATGTTCGATGTCATTTTATTCTATTTCTTTCTTCTTACGAATAAACAAAGCTATGATTGCACTCATAACAGCCGATATGATAGGTGAAACCCATAAATTTTTAACTAAAATATTTGTAGGCTTTATGCTTTCCACCATATCTTCGTAAATCTGATCGATCATCTCTACTGAGATCATGGCGTTTGATTCCAGAGTTTCAATTGTTTTATTCAACGTTTGTATCGTGTAATCAGGATCGATATACGAGTCGAAAATGAATGAATAGATAGCGCTTAAATAAAAAGCAACAAGTAGCATCACAAATCCTACTAAAAAACCTTTACCATACGAATAATCTTCGTATTCACTTCGTGCTTTTGACATTACAATAATTGTAAAGGCGATAAGTACACCATACATGATTATCGCCATTAAGAAAGACAGCATCATATTGCTTTGATCTATCTTAAAAGCATAAGTCAAAATACTGATTGTCATTAAAATAACACCAGCAATAAGTCCAAATTTTAAAGAATTTCCGAATCGTTCCATATTAAATTATTATTTGAAATTAAGATTAAAAGATTTTTTTTTTCTCACAAAGATAGCAATAATGCACGCATACAAAAATGAGAGCAACAAGTTTGCGCCAAACATCCATGATGCCAATTTGAATGGCGAATACATTTTATGAAGTACGTTGCGCAACGTAATAGCGTCTTCTATTTGATTATCAGGATCCGACAAAACTGAAGCAATCAATGTGTTCATTCGATGCGTAAACGCTTCTGTATTTAAAAAATTATAAATAAGATAAATAAACAGACTCATAATAAATGCCGACAGCAAGCCAATCAGCAAAGACAAAAAAAACGTATCAAAAAAAATCATGCCATTTATTGCATAATATCTCTTAAAGTTACTTGCGGTAAGCAACATCGTCAGAAACGGAAAGAAATAAACAATAAAATAAAGCACCGAAAACGAACTATTCGTAAATACATTAATCGAAAAGTACGCTAAAAACGATAAAAGTCCTGTGAAAAAGCCTGTTATCAACACAGCTTTCCAATATTCTATTTTCGAAAATCGTTTTTCTTGACTGTTCATCTTTTTTTAGCCTATGCAAACATAGTAAAATCGAAGCGAATACAAAAAAAAATCTTACAAACCTTGCCTATTGAGCAAAATCATGTACTTTTGCATCGGGTAAGTCTTATACGACCAGCTCCCATTGAATTCCCCCAGGGTCGGAAGGCAGCAAGGGTAGATGGTTGAGCGGTGCGATATAATCAGCTTACCCTTTTTTTATTTTTCTTTCATTCTCTCTTTGCGAACAAGAAAATACACGTTTATGTTTTTAAAGATATATCCTGAAAATCCGAATCCACGTTACATCAAAACCATTGTCGACACCTTGAACAATGGCGGATTAATTATTTTCCCGACCGATACAGTGTACGGCTTGGCAGGAAGTATTCGGCAACCAAAAACTGTTGAACGAATCAATCAAATAAAAGGAAACAAAAAAGAAAATACAAATTTTTCGTTTATTTTCAACAATCTTAGCATGCTATCTGAGTTTACAAAACCTATCAGCAACGATGTGTATAAATTGATGAAACGAAATCTTCCGGGTCCCTTCACTTTTATTCTTGAAGCAAACAACAATATTCCAAAAATTTTTAACAATAAAAAACGAACAATCGGTATTCGAATTCCCGACAATCCGATTGCCCTTACAATTGTAGAAGAACTCGGACATCCGATTATGACGACATCGGTACGCGATGAAGACGAAATTCTCGATTACATGACCGATCCGGAACTTATGAATGATCGTTTTAAAGATATTGTCGACATCATTATCGATGGTGGTTATGGCGACAACAATGCAAGTACAATTGTAAATTGCACTGAAAATGAAATTATTATACAACGAGAAGGAAAAGGAGAATTAATTTGGTAAAATTTTCTTGTATTTTTTTTTGCGTAATTTCATTATTTTATTAATTTTGCGCCCTCGTTCAATGAGATGATTCGCTAGCTCAGTAGGTAGAGCACATCCCTTTTAAGGATGGGGTCCTGAGTTCGAGCCTCAGGCGGATCACAAAAGATTTCAGCAGAATCACAAGCAAAAGCGACTTTCGGGTCGCTTTTTTTGTTGAATAGCCTGTTTGTCCTGAAATATTTACTCTTTTGAGTCATTTTTACTTTTTATTTGTGTAAACCTATTTTAGGACAAGACACTTTTTAAGTACTTCTTTTTTAAATGCGTCATGGATTATGAAAGTAGTTATGAGTGGCTTTTGGCAAATTCGATAATCATTAATAAATCCAATTCTATATGAATTTTTTTCTCCAGATTTTTTTGAGTTTTCCAAATATGCAAATCTTTGATGGTTTCAATCATCTTTTCTTCCAATTCTTTTGATTTGATGATTTCAGGTTCTGAAACGTCAGAATAATGTTTAGCAACTACAATATCAGTTATTTCTCCATCTTCTAAAACAAGAAGATCTACAATGAGTTTGCCGTCTTTTTGTTTTTCTTCTTCTGTAAAGTTAAGGTTTTCGGCAAAAAATTTAAGTAATCCTTCGTCTATCATCGAAATGTGTTTTGTTTTTTCGACAATAATATCGATTTTTTTTACGACTAAAGAGTCTGTCGTTTCGATTGTCATGACTGAAAAAACGGATAATTCTTTTGTCAAAGGACTCTCAGAAAACGCTTTGGTAGTTACGAATAATGTTAAATAAAATAAGATGGTTAATAATAGTGAACTCTTAACAAGTCTGTTTATTGAAAAAAAATTCTTGTTTTTCATTTGTTTGAATGTGTTTTGTTAGATATGAAATGCTAAAATAAACATAATTGATATAATTTATGAAACAAAATAAACGTAAAAAAGTTGTAGAGAAAGGTATTGCTTTCTGATAAAACATTTGTAGAGGTTTAAAAAAAAAGCAGCTACATTTACTGTAACTGCTTGATTTTTTGTGGGAACTGATGGATTCGAACCATCGACCCCCTGCTTGTAAGGCAGGTGCTCTGAACCAGCTGAGCTAAGCTCCCTTTGAAGAACGTTATCCCGTTTTGAACGGGTGTGCAAATATACAACAAAGTTTGAATGAGAAAAGTATTTAGAATAAAAAAATAAAAATATTTTTGAATTGAAATTGAACGATTTGAAAATCAAATAGTTGATTCGGTGTGAATCAAATTTAAATTGCTTCGATCAAGCATTTTTTTCGGATAAAAAAGCCTGTTAAAAACCAAAAGTGTAATAAAAAGCCCGAATTAAAGTTATATCAACAACACAACGTTAAAAAATAACAGTGGCAAGCAATTTGCCGATAAAACATAAACCATACTTTTATTAAAAAATAGATTGATTATGTTTGGACTACTTTTGCAAGTACAAAATGCGGCTAACGATTTGACAACGAATACGCTTGTTGTAAATGAAGAAGCAACAGAAATTAAATTGTCGGTTCTCGAACTGGCAATGAAAGGCGGTTGGATTATGGTTGTTTTGGCAATTTTTTCCATTATTGCGGTTTATATTTTTGTCAACCGTTACATTGTGATATCGCGTGCAACAAAATACGATAAATCGTTTATGAACAACATTCGCGAATACATTGTCGATGGAAAATTAGAAATGGCGCAAACACTGTGTCGCAGCAACCAAACGCCTATTGCACGGATGATCGAAAAAGGAATTTCGCGTATCGGACGTCCACTGAACGATATCAATGCGGCAATAGAGAATGTTGGTAAACTTGAAGTAAGCCGTCTTGAAAAAGGCGTTGCGGGCTTGGCTACCATTGCCGGAGCATCGCCAATGCTTGGCTTTTTAGGAACGGTAATCGGAATGATTCGCGCTTTTTACGACATGTCGATGGCAGGAAACAATATTGATATAGCCTTGCTTTCGTCGGGAATTTATCAGGCGATGGTTACTACGGTAGGCGGCTTGATTGTCGGTATTTTAGCCTATATTTTTTATAATGTTCTTGTTTCGCGCGTCGAAAAAGTAATCTATTTAGTAGAAGCACAAGCTTCCGAATTTATGGATGTTTTGTACGAACCGGCGCGTTAAACTATTTAAAATCAGTTGAAAATGGCTATTCAAGCACGAAATAAACGCGATATGGGATTCAGCTCGACATCAATGGCTGATTTGGTGTTTCTGTTATTGATCTTTTTCATGCTGACATCTACTTTAGTTGCGCCAAATGCCGTTAAATTGCTATTACCTTCCAGCAACAGTAAAACAATGGCTAAGCAAAGCCTAACGGTTTACATCAATGATAAATTGAATTACTTTGTTGAAGAAACGCACGTTCCAGAAACGGATCTGACAACCTCCATCCGGTCGAGAATAGGTAAAGACAGCGAGTCAACAGTTGTTTTGCGAGTCGATAAAACCGTTCCGGTTCAATACATTGTCAATGTGATTGATGCGGTCAATGAAATCAACCAGACTTCCCAAACAAAACATAAAGTTATTTTAGCAACTTCGCCGAAATAAAAATGGCTGAAAATAAAAAAGATAAACGAACAGCAATTGTAGTAACAATAGTTTTTCATGCCATTTTGTTGCTCTCATTGTCGTTACTGGCTTTGGTAACACCTTTGCCGCTTCCGGGCGAAGAAGGTGTCGAAGTCCATTTAGGCTATTCCGATCAAGGCATGGGCATTGTGCAAACCGATAGACCGGCTATAGCAACTCCGGAAGCACTTCCGCAACCAAAACCGACGGATGCTGAACCTGAAATTGAAGAAGCTATTCTTTTACAAGATACGGAAGAAGCCCCGACTTTACAGGAAAAAGAAGAAAAAAAAACGGAAGAAGAGCCAACACCAAAAGAAGAACCGGTCGTAGAGTCTGAATCTCATCCTGAACCCGAACCGCCAAAGCCGGTAGTTAACCAACGTGCGTTGTTTAGAGGATCAGATGCACAACAAAACGAAGAAGGCAAATCGGAAGGTGTTGCAGGAAATTCGGGCGATCAAGGAAACCCGCACGGTTTGCGTGATGTGAAACGTTATGACGGACAGGGTGGAAAAGGCAACGGACTTGGCTACAGTCTTGGAGGACGTGGATCGAAATACCTCGAACAGCCAAAAATTGATGTAAACGAACAAGGAAACGTTGTTGTTGATATTTGGGTCGACAGGAAAGGAAATGTAAAAAAAGCCGAAATCAATGTGAAATACACAAATGTTATCGATTCGAAACTGCGTCAAACAGCTGTCAATGCCGCTTTGAAATCAACATTTGCCGAAGACCCGACAGCTACCGAACTTCAAAAAGGAACAATTACATATACGTTCATCATCGGAGGATAAAATCTTTTTTCGGACACGATTTCAAGGAATTCAAATTGTTACTTTTGCGCCATGAACTATCAAGAAGTTTTAAGTTGGATGTTTGCAAAATTGCCGATGTACCAACGCATCGGACAAGCGGCTTATAAAGACGATCTCTCGAATACCATTGTACTTTTGAATTTGCTCGAAAACCCTCAAAAGCATTTTCGTTCAGTACATATTGCCGGTACAAATGGAAAAGGTTCTACGGCGCATACGCTTGCTTCGGTGTTTCAGGAAGCCGGTTACAAAACGGCTTTATATACTTCGCCTCATCTGCGCGATTTCAGAGAACGTATCCGTGTCAACGGAACGATGATTCCCGAAGAAAAAGTAATTGCTTTCATTGAACGTTACCGCGATGACTTTGAAACAATGCAACTTTCGTTTTTCGAAATGTCGGTTGGTATGGCATTCGACTATTTTGCCGAAGAAAAAGTTGATATTGCCATTGTTGAAACAGGAATGGGAGGGAGGCTCGACTCGACAAATTTGATACATCCCGAATTGAGTATTATCACAAATATTAGTTTCGATCATATACAATTTTTGGGTAGTACGTTAGCCGAAATAGCCATTGAAAAAGCCGGAATTATCAAACACAAAGTGCCGGTTATTGTTGGCGAAACACAACCCGAAACAACTGCCGTTTTTGAACAAAAAGCTAAAGAACAACAATCGGAACTGTTTTTTGCCGATCAACTTTTCGAGTTGAAACGAATTGTTACAGACGACCAAAACAATGCTTTGTACGATGTGTGGAAACAGAACGAACTACTGTATGAAAAGTTGGAAACGCCTCTTTTGGGCAATTACCAGCAAAAAAACTTAGCAACCGTTATCTGCGCTTTAGACGTATTACGCAACAAATTCGAAATTTCGGAAGATGCTATTCGTGATGGTGTAGCCAATGTAGTGCAAAACACCGAATTGAAAGGACGTTGGCAACTTTTAAGAAAAAATCCGCTTACTATTGCCGATACCGGACATAATATTTCCGGAATTCAGGAAGTGGTTACGCAACTTCGTGGCTTGTCGTACGACAGAATGCACATTATTTTAGGAATGGTTAACGATAAAAATCATGATGCTATTTTGCAACTTTTGCCACAACATGCCACGTATTATTTTTGTAAAGCTAATATTCCGAGAGGTTTAGATGCAAATGTGTTAGCAGCGCAAGCTTTCGAACAAGGCTTAAGAGGCACGGTGTACAGCTCGGTGCGCGATGCTTATTATAGTGCTTTGAATAATGCGCGTTCTAACGACATCGTTTTTGTCGGCGGAAGCACTTTTGTTGTCGCAGAGATTGTCTGAAAATAACTACTTTTGCCGCCGTAAAATTTGCCTATAAAAAGGCATATTCTTTGTAATATGTCGGAAGAAAAATAAAACTTAGAATGAAAAAAACAAAATTCTTTACCTTAATATTTCTATTTGCGAGCAGCATCGTATTCGGTCAACAAAATGCTAATGAGCTTTTGAAAGCTGCAATCGAAAAAATGCAATCGTACGAAACAATAGAAATCGTTTTCGATTATAAAATGCAAAATAAAACAGCCGGAATCAACGAAGTAAAATCGGGAAATCTTTTTTTAAAAGGAAATGCCTACAATTTGTCGATAGACGGGCACCAAATTATTTGCGACGGAAAAACGATTTGGTCATTTTTTAGCGATAACAAAGAAGTTATGGTAAGCGATGTCGACCAAGACGAAGAAGCAATAACGCCCGATAAACTTTTTACAACTGATTTTCATCAATTCGAATCGTCGTTTGTAACGGTAACAGAAACAAAACCGTATAAAACAATCGAACTAAAATCAGATGAAAACAAAGATTTTGATAAAATATGGCTCGAAATCGATGAAAAAAAACTTGAAATCAGAAAATTTACCATGTACGACGACAATGGTACCGCTTTTATTTATGATTTGAAAAAGTTTCAGCCAAATGTGAAACTTACTGCTGATTATTTCTATTTCGACACCACAAAATATCCAGATGTAGAAGTGATAGACATGCGATAAAATGGATTTAGTCGAAATTTATAACCAGTTTATTGATAATATACTTCAAACATCGTGGATTGAAGCCATAGCTGTTATATGCGGCTTGTTAAGCGTTTGGTACAGTAAAAAACTCAATATTTTAGTCTACCCAACCGGAATTATCAGCGTATTATTATATGTGTACATCTGTTATGTTTTCGGATTGTATGCCGACATGGGAATCAACTTTGTTTATTTTGTTATGAGCGGTTACGGCTGGTATAGATGGACACATCCCGGAAAAAATTCCGAAACGAAAGAACTTCCGGTTACTTTTTTGAAACTAAAAGGACAAATCATTGGAATTGTTGCTACACTTGTCTTTTTTTTGATATTGAGTTATGTACTGAAAAATTATACCGATAGCACAGTTCCTTATGTCGATTCTTTTACGACAGCCGTTTTTATTATCGGAATGTACCTGATGGCAGTCAAAAAAGTTGAAAACTGGATTTATTGGATTATTGGTGATATTATTTCGATTCCCCTATATTTTTATAAAGGACTTGTATTCACGAGTTTTCAATATTTAGTTTTTTTGTTAATCGCTGTTTCAGCTTTCTTTGATTGGAAAAAAGCAGCTGTCAAATCCAATGCTTAAAATTGCTATTACAGGTCCCGAGTCGACAGGGAAATCATCGCTTGCCAAATCTTTAGCAGAGATATACGGCGTAAAAGCCATTCCTGAATATGCACGCGAATATTTGAGCAACTTCGAACTTCCGTATACGATTGACGATATTGTCAAAATAGCGCGAGAACAAGAACGATTGATAAAAGAAAAAGCAACAACTTCAGACAAAATACTTATTGCCGACACCGAACTCTTGGTTTGCAAAATCTGGACAATTTTTGTTTTTAACAAAGTCCCTGAATTTATTCGAAAAGCTTTTGCCGAGCAACAATTCGATTTATATTTGCTTTGCGATATCGATTTGGCATGGGAAGCCGATCCACTACGCGAAAATCCTTCGAAATCGGAACGCAAACAACTTTTCGAAATGTATCGCGTTGCTCTAGAACAAGCAAATTGTTGTTATGCAATAATTTCCGGAAAAGACGAGCAACGTGTGCAAAACGCTATAAAAATGATTGGCGCATTAATCGAAAAAAACAAATGAACGCATCGAAACGACATATTGTTTTTCTGGCACGTTGGTATCCGTATTGCGCCGATCCGATGTTCGGACTTTTTGTACAACGCCACGCACAAGCCGTAGCACCGTATCAAAATATATCGGTGGTTTATGCGCATGCACTCCCTGATTTGGAACAGAAAATAAAACTGGAACAAACAATCCGAAACGGTGTAAACGAAATTCATACGTATTACCGCAAACCGAAATCCGAATCTTTTTGGTCGAAAATTATTGCAATGCATCGCTTTTTAAAAGCGAATAAACAAGGTGTTCGCGAAGCAAAAAAAATACACGGAAACGTCGATTTGATTCACGTGCATGTATTGACACGATTGGGTGTTTTGGCACTATATTATAAAACAATCAGTCGAATTCCGTACATGATAACCGAACACTGGTCGCGCTATCTTCCCGGAAACGATTTTAACGGATTTTTTCACAAACGGCTGACGAGACTTGTTGTGAAGAAAGCCGAAATGGTTACTACAGTATCGAAAAATTTAGCCAATGCCATGCAAAATCACGGTTTGAAAAACAAACACTACGCGATTTTGCCAAATGTAGTTGATATGGATATGTTTCATATTTCAGAAACAGAAACAAAAAACGAAAAAACAAGAATCGTTCATGTAAGTTGTTTCGAAGACAAATCGAAAAATATTTCAGGAATACTACGTGTATTGAATGAGCTTAAAAAACAGCAGTTCGATTTTGAATGTATACTCGTTGGCGATGGCATTGATTTTCAAAAAATGAAACTGTATGCAACTAAATTGGAACTTGATTCGGTCGTTCGATTCACAGGTGTACTCGAAGGAAAACAAGTTGCCGACGAAATAATGAAAGCCGATTTCATGATTCTATTTAGCAATTACGAAACACAGGGGGTTGTCCTGCTCGAAAACTTTGCTTGTGGTCGTCCTGCTATTGCTACGCGCGTCGGAGGGATTCCGGAAATTGTCGATGACGAAAACGGCTTATTTGTTCCGCCCGGCGATGAACAAATGTTCTTGAAAGCGATCAAAGAAATGATACAGCGACACAAAACATACGACCCACAACGAATTCGGCAGAAAGTCGAACAGCAATACGGCAACGAGCATGTTGGTTCTTTAATGAATCAATGGTATCTGAAAATCATAGAAAAACATCATTTGTAAGCCTATTTTGATCCGTAAATCCACACTTTTCATCAACCTCTAAAAGAAATATCCTCAAACGATTGCGAAACTTTTCGCAGAAACAGTGATGTCTGGTGAAAATTGACAAAAATTAAGACAAAAAATTTGTTCCCTTATCATTAAAACCACTACATTTGCCCCCGTTAAAAAGTAACAAAAACATCATTTTAACATAAAAAATAAATAATCATTTAAACGCAAAAGCGATGAATGTACAACAAATTATGAACGCTTTGGAGGCAAAACATCCGGGCGAAAAAGAGTATTTACAAGCAGTACACGAAGTATTAGAATCAGTTGAATCTGTTTACAACCAACGTCCTGATTTTGAAAAAGCAAAAATCATCGAACGTATTGTAGAGCCGGATCGCATTTTCACGTTCCGCGTTTCTTGGGTCGACGACAAAGGCAATGTGCAAGTGAACATTGGATACCGTGTTCAGTTCAACGGAGCAATTGGACCTTACAAAGGCGGTCTCCGTTTTCATCCATCGGTAAACTTGTCGATCTTGAAATTTTTAGGTTTCGAACAAATGTTCAAAAATGCCTTAACGACCCTTCCTATGGGTGGAGGTAAAGGCGGTTCCGATTTCGATCCGACAGGAAAATCAGACGGCGAAATCATGCGTTTCTGTCAAGCTTTCATGTGGGAATTATGGCGTGTTATCGGTGCTGATACCGACGTTCCTGCAGGTGATATCGGCGTTGGTGGTCGCGAAATTGGTTATCTGTACGGTATGTACAAAAAATTAGCTCGTGAACATACAGGCGTTCTCACAGGAAAAGGAATAACTTGGGGAGGCTCTTTGATTCGCCCTGAAGCTACTGGTTTCGGTGCTTTATATTTTGTAGAACACATGTTGGCAAAAGCAGGAAAAGATATTAAAGGCAAACGTGTTGCTGTGTCAGGTTTCGGTAATGTAGCTTGGGGAGCTTCTCTGAAAGCCACTCAGTTAGGTGCTAAAGTTGTTGCTATTTCAGGTCCTGACGGTGTTGTCGAAATTCCTAATGGAATGACAAATGAAATGATAGACTATCTAATCGAACTGCGCGCTTCGAACAGAAACATCGTTTCGCCATTTGCTGAAAAATTCCCTGAATCGAAATTCACTGCCGGAAAAAAAGCATGGATAGTTAAATGCGATATCGCACTTCCAAGTGCTTTCCAAAACGAATTGAATGGCGACGATGCAAGAGAATTGTTAGCTAACGGTTGTTGGTGTGTTGCCGAAATCTCAAACATGGGATGTACGCCGGAAGCAATTAAAGCATTCCAAGATAAAAAAGTATTGTTTGGACCAGGTAAAGCAGTTAATGCAGGTGGTGTAGCAGTAAGCGGTCTCGAAATGACTCAGAATGCAGCACATATCAGCTGGACGACAGAAGAAGTAGACACCAAATTGCACCAAATCATGGAAGATATCCATGAAGCATGTGTGAAATATGGAACGCAACCTAACGGCTATGTTAACTATGTTAACGGTGCTAATATTGCCGGTTTCATGAAAGTAGCCACTGCAATGATGGAACAAGGAGTTATTTAATCAGAATCCTCCATAAAATCAAAAAGAGGCTGTCCCAAAAGGCAGCCTCTTTAATTATCTTGAACCTTTTTCAAAATAGACGTTTGTCTTGAAAAATTGTTTACTTTCAACAATGTAAATAAAAGTTATCACTATCATGAAATTAGAATCGTATGTTATTGAACCTTTAAAAGGTTTTGGAAATTTGAAGTTTGGTCAAACAATCGACGACACTATCAAACTTTTAGGCGAAGCCGAAGATGTCGAAGAACTTGAAGAAGACACTATTTCGTCCGTCGTTTTGAATTACGATGCAGATGAATTTTCGGTGTTTTTCGAAGGAGAAACAAAGTCAGTCATTGCATATTTCGAAACGGAAAATGCTGAAGCTGTTTTATTTGGCGAAAAAGTTTTCGAAATGGATTCAGAAGATATTATTGCATTGATGACGCAAAACGGATTCAAGAATTTAGAAGAAGACGAAGAAGAGGGCGAAAAACGCGTTACATTTGAAGATGCTTTGATCGATTTTTATTTCGATAACGACGACAAACTGATTGCTGTGGGGTGGGGTGTATTTGTAAATAACCAAGGCGAAATCGAGCAAATCTAACCCTTGCTCAATTGTTTGATACGTGGATGGTGGCTCAGAATGGTTTCTCTGAGATAGTCGTCTGAAATATGCGTGTAAATTTCTGTTGTATTGATACTTGCGTGTCCAAGCATTTGTTGTACAGCACGCAGATCAGCACCATTTTCGAGTAGATGTGTTGCAAATGAATGCCGGAACGTGTGTGGACTGATTGTTTTTTTAATGCCGTTGCGTTGTGCCAAATCTTTGATAATCAAAAAAACCATTTGACGTGTCATTGCTCTTCCATGTTGATTAAGGAAAACAGTATCCGTAAACTGTGTTTTTGCCGGAAAATGCACACGTGTTTTTTCAATGTATAAAAACAAGGGCTTTAAAGAGGCATTCCCAATAGGAACCAAGCGTTCTTTGTTGCCTTTTCCTCTGATTTTAATGAAATTATCTTCACGAAAAATATTGCTGATTTGCAGCGAAATCAGTTCCGAAACGCGCAAACCACAACCATACAACACTTCAAGAATTGCTACATTTCGTTGCCCGAGTGGATGACTTAAATCAATGCTGTGAATCAGCTGTTCGATTTCCGAAATACTCAGTATTTCGGGTAGTTTGTGACCAACCGAAGGAGCCGAAATAAGCAGTGTAGGGTCGTTCTGACTGATTTTTTCGAGTTTAATATAACGGAAAAACGATTTCAATCCCGACAAAATACGCGCTTGCGAGTAGGCACTAAAGCCGATTTCGTAAAGTTGTTCGAAAAAAGCTTTTACGTCCGATTGTTGAATCGAGTCAATAGATAAATTATGATTAACGCTTTCGAGAAAATTCATAAAAAGCTTGACATCGTGCACATAAGCCATAATGCTGTTTTCAGAAAGCGATTGTTCTAAAAGCAACGAGTCGGAAAATTGTTTTATAAAGCTGTTTGTGAGTTTCATCGAAATTGTTCGTGCAAACTTATAAAAAAACCGACATTTTGTCTGGTTTTTGTTTCGGTTTGGTTTGTGAAAGTTGAATAATTAATCATCGTACAAACGAATAAATTCGTATGAATTGCCTTGACAATCGAGAAATTTCAGAAAATCATCTTTCGAAATGACGACGGTAGCCGTGTTGTCGTTCGGATGAAAACTGAGTCTTTCGCTTTTCAGCAGATTTTCGTCGATAAACAAATGTACGTGCTTGGTTTTGTCGTTGATAATGCCAAAAGGCGACACACTTCCGGGTTTGATGTCGAGGTATTTTTCCAGACGTTGTTCCGACGCAAAACTCAGTTTCCCTTGCTTGAGTCGTTGTTCCAAATCGCTGATTTTCATCATTTTTTCACAGTGAAAAATAACCAAATAATGACGATTTCCTTTGTGATTGCGCAAGAAAATATTTTTGCAATGCGATGAATCGACTTCTTTCCAATACGCCATCGCTGCTTCGATAGTCGGAATAGGAGGGTGGTAATATGTTGTATACAAGATAGAAAGCGCATCAAGCGTGTCGAATACTTTTTGATGTTTCGGGTGATTTGCTTTCATTATTTCAACTTATTTTTGATGGTGTGTGCGGTGTATGATTTGTTTTCTTTTATCATATTTTCGGGCGTTCCTTCAAAAACAAGATGACCGCCTTCGTTGCCGCCTTCAAGTCCCAAATCGATAAGCCAGTCGGCACATTTAATAATTTCGGCGTTATGTTCGATAACGATGATCGAATGTCCGTTTTCAATTAAAGCGTTAAATGCTTCGAGTAGTTTGTTGATGTCGTGAATATGCAAACCGGTTGTTGGTTCGTCGAAAACAAACAATGTTGGCTTTTCGATTTGCCCTTTCGTCAGAAAAAACGCCAATTTGATGCGTTGTGCTTCGCCGCCACTCAACGTACTCGACGATTGCCCAAGTTTGAGATACCCAAGACCGATTTGCTGTAATGGTAAGAGTTTTGAAATAATTCGTTGTACGATGTTTTGATTTTTTTTCATGTTTGAGAAAAAATCAATAGCATCATCGATAGTCATATCGAGAATTTCGGCGATATTTTTAGTATCAACTAATATTTCTAACACATCGTCTTTGAAACGCCGACCTTTACATTCTTCACATTCCAAAACGACATCAGCCATAAATTGCATTTCAATTTTCACTGTACCTTCGCCTTCGCAATTGTCGCAACGACCTCCGGGAACGTTAAACGAAAAATAACCGGGTTTATAACCTCGCAATTTTGCCAATTTTTGTTCTGAAAAAAGCATTCGGATGTCATCAAACGCTTTTATATAAGTAACCGGATTTGAGCGCGAAGAGCGTCCAATCGGATTTTGATCGATTAGCTCAACCGTTTGAATATTACCGACACTTCCTTCTAAAGCAACAAAACTTCCGATTTTTTCGGTTGTTCCGCCAAAATGTTTTTTCAAAGCTGCGTACAAAATCGTGCGTACCAAACTCGATTTTCCTGAGCCACTAACACCTGTAACAACAGTCAAACAATTCAACGGAAATTTTACATTTAAGTTTTTGAGGTTATTTTCGTTAGCACCGATTATTTCAATATAATTATTCCATTTGCGTCGGTGTTTCGGAACAGGAATTTCGCGTTTTCCGGATACATATTGCGCCGTAAGACTCTTGTCGTCTTTTAACAATTCATCGAAAGTGCCTTGAAAGACCAATTCGCCGCCTTTACTTCCCGAAAGTGGTCCGATATCGATGATTTGGTCGGCTGCTTTGATAATTTCTTCGTCATGTTCGACAATAATAACAGTATTTCCAATATCACGTAGCTGTTTCAAAACTTTAATAAGTCGCTCGGTATCACGTGAATGCAAACCGATGCTTGGTTCGTCGAGAATGTAAGTCGAACCGACTAAGCTGCTTCCCAACGAAGTTGCCAAGTTGATGCGTTGCGATTCGCCTCCCGAAAGCGTATTCGATAAACGATTGAGTGTCAGATACCCTAATCCGACATCAAGCAAAAAATTGACTTTGCTTTGTATTTCGATTAACAGACGACTAGCGATTGTTTGTTCTGTTTTTGAGAGTTTTAAGTGGTCGAAGAAATCTTTTACTTCGGTTAACGGCATCAAAACAATTTCCGAGATATTTTTACCGCCCACTTTTACGTATTGCGTGTCTTTTCGTAATCGAGTTCCGTTACATTCGGGGCATGTCGTTTTGCCTCTGTAACGTGACATAATCACGCGGTATTGGATTTTGAATGCTTGTTCTTCGACAAATTTGAAGTAGTCGTTTATTCCTCTAAAATATTGATTACCTGTCCATAAAATCTTTTTTTGCGCATCACTAAGACTGTAATAAGGTTTGTGAATCGGAAAATCGAATCGGCTTGCGTTTTTGATGAGTTCATCGCGCCACTCGCTCGATTTTTCACCTTTCCAGCAAACAATGGCATTGTCGTATATCGAAAGACTTTTGTTCGGAATAACCAAATCGGGATCAATACCGATAATGCTACCGAATCCTTCGCACGTTTTGCAAGCACCAAAAGGATTGTTAAATGCAAACATATTGACCGAAGGTGGCTCGAAAATAATGCCGTCAGATTCGAATTGCGACGAAAAAGATTCGCTTTTTTGAATTCCATCTGTTTCATAAACAATGATGCAATTTTCTTTTCCTTCGTAAAAAGCTGTTTGAATCGAATCGCCCAAACGATTGAGCGTTTCGGTATCGAAATCTGTTGTCTTAATACGGTCGATGACAATCTTTATATCGTTTGTTTTCAGCTTTTTATTCTGATCAATAACGTCTTCGATTGTTTCAACTTTGCTTTTTATAAGCAATCTTCGAAAACCTTGTTGCATCAAAATTTCGAGATGCTCCTCTATTGTGCGCGTTTTTGGTAATTTTATCGGAGCCGTGATGTAAACAAGTGTATTCTCTGATAGCGTTTGTATAAAATGAATCACATCGCTCGTTTGATGCCGCTTGACTAATTTCCCCGATACAGGCGAATAAGTTTGTCCGATGCGGGCAAATAATAATTTGATGTATTCGTAAATTTCGGTCGACGTTCCAACTGTCGATCGCGGATTGCGGCTGTTAACACGTTGTTCAATTGCGATTGCGGGCGAAATTCCGGTAATTGATTCCACATCGGGCTTGTGCATACGTCCTAAAAACTGACGTGCATACGAACTTAAACTTTCGACATAACGTCGCTGACCTTCAGCATATAACGTGTCGAAAGCCAACGAAGATTTTCCCGATCCGGATAATCCCGTTACAACAATAAGTTTGTTTTTTGGAATGTTTAACGAAATGTTTTTCAGATTATTAACATTTGCGTTGCGAATCGTTATGTTGTCGAGCTTATTTGTTTTCACAAAAGAATCTTTCATCTAATTTTTGCAAAATTATCAATAAAAAACTTGCGCGTTATTTTTAAATTGTTACATTTGCATTGCTTTTCGGACAAGATGTTGTATTTTTGAATCAAAAGGCTACAAAATATAAACTAAAACGATTGCTTATAAACGACTTTTACTCTTTTAAGATTTTGAAATAAAATAAAAAGGAGGCTCTATGGCTGTTAAAGAAATCAGCGACAGTGAGTTGGTCGAGAGTTATCGTATCGGTAATCAAGCCAGTTTCGAACAATTAATTAATCGTCATCAAAATCGTGTGTTTTCGTACATTATGATGCTTGTCAAAGACAAACAATTAGCTGACGATATATTTCAAGACACATTTATAAAAATTATTCGGACAATCAAATCCGGCACGTATAAAGAAGAAGGAAAATTTATCCAGTGGGCAATGCGTATTGCGCATAACCTCATCATTGACCACTTCAGAAAAAATAAACGTATTCCGTGTGTTGATTCGACAAACGAAGATTTTGACCCACTCGAAAACGTTACGCTTTCCGATCCTTCGATCGAAGAAATGATCATCACCGATCAGATTTATGAAGATTTGCGTAAAATGATTGATTTTTTACCAGACGAACAACGCGAAGTTTTATACCTCAGATTGTATGTCGACATGAGTTTTAAAGATATTGCCGAAACAACAAATGTCAGCATCAACACGGCGTTGGGACGTATGCGTTACGCATTGATTAACATGCGCAAAATGATACGCGAAAAGAATCTTTCATTGACAATCTGAAAAAATTGAAAATCAGATGAAATAAATGTATTGTTTCGACGTTTTCATAGTGTTGTTTCATTAAAAATGATCTATGAAAAAAAACTTTACATTTAACCTTGATCACAAACAGGAAATTTTTTCAGACCAAAACATTTTAGATAAAATAGGTCTTTCGTTCGAAAAATATTATGGAAACGAAAAACCTAATAAATTGAGTCTGCGTTTCTTGTTTGATTACGCAAAAGCATTTGACTATGTCGAAACAAAATCGATAGGAGGGTTCGATTTGTTTAAAAATTAAGATTAGCAACAAAAATGAATTGAAAACAAGTTCTCTTTTGAAGGCAATTCGGAAGAGAATTTTGTTTTTTTGTTGTACTTTTATCTCTTTAATTACGATTATTATTTATCCAAATAAATATCAAATAATTAATTTGTGAAGCAAAAAGAAAAATACGACATATTGGTCAATTACTTTAAAAAGGCAATTCCTGTTGCCGAATCGGAATTGGAATATCACTCGCCTTATGAATTGTTGGTTGCAGTCATTCTTTCGGCACAATGTACCGATAAACGTGTCAACATGATTACGCCTGCTTTTTTCGAGCAATTTCCGACTGCCGAAATATTAGCTAAAGCCACGCAAGATGCTGTTTATGAAAAAATAAAATCATGCTCGTATCCCAATAACAAGGCGAAAAATCTTTTAGGAATGGCACGCATGCTTACCGATACATTTCACGGTGTACTTCCAGATTCGGTCGAAGATCTCCAGAAATTGCCCGGAGTAGGACGCAAAACGGCAAATGTGGTGGCTTCGGTGATTTACAACAAACCCGTGATGGCTGTCGATACACATGTTTTTCGCGTTTCGAACCGGATCGGTTTAACAAAAAATGCTAAAACACCACTTGAAGTCGAAAAACAATTAATGAAAATTTTTCCCGAATCGATTATCCCCAAAGCACATCACTGGCTTATTTTGCACGGGCGATATACTTGTAAAGCACGCAAGCCACTATGTGAAAAATGCGGATTACCAGCTATTTGCATGTATTTTAAAGAACATAAAAGTGATTTGAAATAACGGATATTTTACGATAAAATATTCGCAGAAAAACGTACTTTTGTATAATCGTAAAGCGAAACTGAGGAATAAAAAAATAAACGAGATAAAATAAAACCAAAATATATTTAACCCCAAATTTTGATACCATAAATAAATAATATTCAATACTATGACATCAGATAAAGCAAAAGAAAACGTTGAAAAAGTACGACTTGAAAAATTAAAAGCATTAGAAGCTACCTTGGGAAATATCGAAAAAACTTTCGGAAAAGGAAGTATTATGAAATTAGGTGCTGATGCCGTTGAAAAAATAGAAAGCATCTCAACCGGATCGATTGGTTTGGATTATGCTTTAGGTGTTGGCGGTTTGCCGAAAGGTCGTGTTGTAGAAATCTACGGACCGGAAAGTTCCGGAAAAACAACTTTGGCACTTCATGTGATTGCCGAAGCACAAAAACTGGGTGGAATAGCTGCTTTTATTGATGCCGAACACGCATTCGATCGTTTTTATGCACAAAAGTTAGGTGTCGACACCGAAAACTTATTGATTTCGCAACCTGATCATGGTGAACAAGCACTCGAAATTACCGAAAATTTGATTCGTTCCGGAGCTATTGATGTAATTGTAATCGACTCGGTAGCAGCCTTAACACCAAAGAGTGAAATCGAAGGCGAAATGGGCGATAGCAAAATGGGATTGCACGCACGTTTGATGTCGCAAGCTTTGCGTAAACTTACCGCAACAATCAGCAAAACAGGCGCAATTTGTATTTTTATCAACCAACTTCGCGATAAAATTGGTGTTGTTTTTGGAAATCCGGAGACAACTACCGGTGGAAATGCATTGAAATTTTACAGCTCGGTGCGCATCGATATTCGTAAAGCAAGCCCGATTAAAGATGGCGATAACGTTATCGGAAACGGTGTAAAAGTTAAAGTAGTCAAAAATAAAGTAGCACCGCCATTCCGTAAAGCCGAGTTTGACATTATGTATGGCGAAGGAATTTCAAAATCAGGTGAAATTGTTGATTTAGGTGTTGATAATAATGTGATTAAAAAAAGCGGTTCGTGGTTTAGTTATGGCGAAACAAAATTAGCCCAAGGTCGTGAAGCTGTAAAAAAGATAATCGAAGAAAATCCGGAATTAGCCGAAGAGTTAGAAACTAAAATTATTGAAGCATTAAACGAAAAAGCATAATACCTTTTTGAATAACAGATTGATGATAATGAAAAGAATATTGTTTCTTTTAGTAGTAGTTTTGTGTACGTTTTCGTGCGCGCAACAAAAAACCGATAAGCAAGTCGAAAAAGTTACAGAAACAAATCGGCTGACTACAGACGATCCAATAATCATACTATCCGATTCTATTGTTGCTGATTCCACAAATTCGATGCTTTATGTGAAACGTGGGCAATTGTACTTGCAAAGTCAGCAGATAGCGAAATCGATTCAAGATATTTCGAAAGCCATTTCGTTAGACAACAAAAATATTGAGGCTTATCTGACACTTTCTGACATTTATTATGGAATGGGCGATCAAGAGAATATCAATTTGGCACTTACGAGAGCGTCGCAAATCGATCCGCAAGATCCGCGTCCGTATTCGAAATTAGCTGAGTTGAGTTTGCTTATGCAAGATTATGAACGCGCTATGGTTTTTGTCGACAGAGCACTCGAACTCGACAATTTCAATCCGCAATCACGTTATGTAAGAGGAATGGTTTTTTTGGCGCGAAAAGACACTATTTCGGCTATGAGAAATTTTTTGATGGCGCGAGATTTAGATGCTTATTTTTTCGAGCCATTGCATCAGATTGGTACTATTTATATGGCACAGCATAACCCATTAGCCGAAGATTTTTTGAAAGACGCTTTGCAAAAATATCCGAATTCAGTAGTTGCACGTTATCAGTTGGCTATGTATCTTCAAGAAAATGGACAACCAGATGCTGCAATAGCGCATTACGACACCTTATTACAGCAACATCCAAACAACAGTAAATTTTTGTATAATATTGGTTATGTGAATTTTATTTACAAAAGCGATTTGCAAGCGGCACTTGATTATTTCAATAGTTCGATTCAGAGTGAACCGCAATATATCGAAGCAATATTTAATAAAGGTCGTGTATTGGAAGAAATGGGACACACACAAGAAGCGCGTCGGCAGTACATACAAGTATTAGATTTGCATCCGAATTATGCGTTAGCGATAGAAGCCTTAAATAGGATTGATCGATAAGAAGTTATTATTCAATAAATTCTGCTCGAATTTCGTTTAAATCTTCAACAAGAGCGGCAACAGAAGTTTGGAGGCGTTCGAAAAGTGGTTTCAAATCTGTTGGGTCATTTGCTCCGCCTTTTTCTTCGAGTTCGTAAGCGATTTTTTTAGGCTCTTCAGCAACAAAATTTGCAATAATGCCTTTTAAGCTATGCGATTCGAATTTTAATGTTTGAAAATCTTTTTTTGCGATAGCCTGATTTATTTTTTCGAGTCGTTCGGCATGTTCTCTGATAAAAATATCAATTATTTCGACAACAATATGTTTGTCAAAGTATTGAAATGTATCTAATAGAGCTTCTTTATCAATAACTTTCATCTTAAAAGTTGAATCTTTTTAGTTCTACTTCATATAGATTATGAGTGAACAAAAGTAATTGTTTTTTTTGATAAAACAGTGCGTGGCGGCATTCAATTAAAAAAAATCGTCTTCTTTAAAACTTAAATTTGTTACGGAATCTTGAATCTGATGTATAACAGATAGAATTACAGCAAGTTTGTATCCCCAATGCAATATCATTTTCTTTTAAGCCAACGTTGCATCCAACAATTCTACTTGTTGCTGAAACTTTTCGGGATTCTCCGTCTTCAGCTTTTGGATATTGAGCAATTTCCATCGGATAGCCGGATATTTGCTGTAATCCACCTGCTTCCAAATCGGTTCACCTTGCGCAAAAGCTTTGATGAACGCCTTGTCTTCGGTGGTAAAGGATTGCTGGACTACTTGGATAAGCCGTTCTCTGGTAGTTTCGTAATCCTCATACGTGAACGGTTGGTCTGTCATGCCATTGAACTGGCTGTCCAATACTGTCTGTTGGTCTATACGTTGCGGATTCAACATCTCATGGAAAGGGCGTTTACCACAAAGCAGAAAGAAGATAAAGCCGTCTTTTACTTCATCGGTATATCCATTACCATCCAATAAGTTGCGAACGTCAAACAAGTCTCTTGGATGTTGGCGGTCTAAGGTAGCCGCTATCTTTCCACCCCATAACTGCCCAACTGAAACAGTTGTCACTTCGCAAAAGCGGTCGAACTCCTCTTGGGCGCGGTTGCATAGCACACAAACGCAAGGTTCTGCAATCAAACCTCTATTGATTTGATTGACTTCAATCTTG
Organism: Lentimicrobiaceae bacterium; assembly: GCA_031262365.1. GTDB lineage: Bacteria > Bacteroidota > Bacteroidia > Bacteroidales > F082 > JAISHW01. Next base: position 686 of record JAISHW010000059.1, on the reverse strand, counting down.
ACAGTAGCTTCCGAAGTGGAGCAAATCAGTTTGAGGTCTTCATTAGCCCGTTGCTGGTCTTCAAAACGTATCTTTGGCATCCGCTTAGACAACTTCATCTTGATGTTCTGCAAGGAGGTGCGAATAGTTTCCATGTCCTGATTGCGGTCATCCGTAAAGGGTACGAATGTCAAATCCGCATCTACGGACAGCCGTGGCATATCCGAATGAAACAGATTGATAGCCGTTCCGCCATGCAGGGCGAAATTCTTCTCTTCGGCAATGGCCGGTAGTATATCCAGTAGCAGGGCGACCTGCTTTTTATAAGCGTTGTTCATACAAGTTCCTTTGGTAGTACTAAGTGATATTTGGAGATATATGTCCCGTCGGTAGCTAAGCTGCGGTCGCCCTTGCCTAAGTCGATACGACTAACATCTATATGCTTCAGCCAAGCATGGTTTGCCCGCTCGGCGAAGTATAGAAACAGCCGCTTCACTTTGACTGACTTACAGTCTTCGAGCAATGATTGTATCTGCACCGGGCGTAGCGTCGGAAGCCCTTCCATCAACTCGTAAGCCTCTTGCAACGGGAACTGATTAGGGCATAGGTACAGGCACTCCATCATAGCACGTGCGGGAGAAGATATTTTCATCGTCAGTTCGCCCTCTTGGTAATCTGTCATGCCGACTTCATCCTTATTATATAAG
>JAISHW010000098.1 GCA_031262365.1 Lentimicrobiaceae bacterium | reverse complement strand
TTTCAAGCCATCTACTTGTTGCTCTATTCCGGGTAGCCCGAAGGGCTTAACCCTTTCGTAACCGCAGGCGAGCGAAGCGTTGCCTGCGGTAGCGTGAAACGCTAAACCACTGCCCGAAGTGGCAGTACATACCGTACAAAATTCCCTGAGACTTGCTTTTAACTATGACGAAGCGAGACGCTTCGCCAAATAGTGGGTCAACGTCATTGCGACAGCGATCCGTGCGAAGCGGGAAGCAATCTATTGTGTTTGCTTTTGGATTGCTTCGGCACTCCGTGCCTCGCGATGACGATAGAGAATCTTTTCCTATATTTGAAAAATAAAGAACGTTAAATTTGCAAACATTTTTAAATGCTAAAAATGATGAAAAAACGAATTTTAAATTATAAAATAAATCTGCTTGGTTTGCTTTTTGTTACGCTGACTTTTGCCACGAAAGCCCAGCCCAACCAACCGTTCGGAAATTTTAGTTTCGACGAGCGTGTGCAAACTATTTTATTACACCCGGTCGATGAAGTGCTTTCCGAACCGGTTTCGTTGCTCGAAGAGTTGGAAAACAGTCTTCAACTTTCGTTCGACGTGTTGACCGAAGCAGCCGATTTGTATAATTACACCTTCATTCATTGTACGCACGACTGGAAACCAAGTAATTTGCATAAAAACGAATACATCGACGGATACGAATACGACCGAATTGATTCATACACGTTTTCGCGAAACACATTGACCGCTTATGTGCATTACGATTTGGTTTTTCCGACATCGAATATGATGCCGCGCTTGTCGGGAAATTATTTGTTGGTTGTTTTTGGCGACGATGATTCGCCCGAAAACATCTTGTTTACGCGCCGTTTCATGATTCTCGACAGCAAAGCCGGAATTACGGCAAATGTGCCGCGCTATCCAAAAGAATTGAAATATGCCGATACAAAACAGCAAGTTGATGTTACAATTAATTATTCAAGTGTTTATATGCTCAATCCGCAACAAACGTTTAATGTAGTCATTCGCCAGAATGGTCGTTGGGACAATGCCGCGATAGGTCTTAAAGCAACTTACGTCAGGACAAACGAACTGCTGTTCGAAAACAATCCGATGACGCTATTCGATGCCGGAAACCAATTTCGTAATTTCGATATCTCGGATTTCAGATACCAATCGGATAAAGTCAAACGCGCTACAAAAGATGTGAATTATTGGCTTGTAGAATTGTGGCCAAACAAAAAACGAGCCAACTTGCCTTTTGTGAACGAACCCGGACTGAATGGAAACAAATCTATTCGTATGCAGTCAGACTACGATCCGGCTTACGAAGGCGATTATGCTTGGGTCGAATTTTTCTTGGAATGGGACACGCCTTTATTAGGTGATGATGTGTACATTATAGGTGCTTTGAACGATTGGAATATTGACGAACGCAACCGAATGTCGTACAGCTCGACACGCAGAGGTTACGAAGGAATGCTTTTTCTAAAACAAGGCTATTACAATTTCAATTACGCGGTTGTGCCGCGTGGCACTACAAAAGTTGATGTCGGTTTTGTCGAAGGCGATTTTTGGGACACCGAGAACATTTATAGCATCTACGTTTATTTTCAAGAACCCGGCACTTCATACGAACAGCTTATTGGCATGAGCAGTATCGGTGCGCATTGATGTTTTTGTGTGTTGTTTTATAGAACGTCATTTCTGCCGTAGCCGTTGCTTTGTCTTTTGAATTTTAGAAGCTCTCTGAACTATATCGGATCAGGTGCCATTCTGAATACAAAAATGGAAGATTTTATGAAAGAATTTCGATCTGAAATTCAGAGAAATGACACGTTATGGGCAGGTTTACGGACGACCCACTGCAACAACGGGGAAAGCAGAAAACCGACAAAAGTAAGCACAAGACAATGATTGAAATGAAAAAGTTTACATTTATTTTAGCGATTACAGGAATGACTTTTCTCAACTCTTGCAAAAACAGAGAAGACAAAGTAAAAGATGTCGTTAATGAGTTTTTAACTCAAATTAATGACGAAACAAAAACACTCAATAATGACCTAATGACAGAAAACTTTGCAAAGTTTTGCAAGGAAAAAAAATACGAATTTTTCGAATAAACAGAAAAATACAAATTATTTAAAGATTAAAAACACGTTACATAAACGATTTGACATTGCTAAACGATAACCAATTTTTCTTTTTTTTGCTATCTTTGCGACTATCTCTTTAAGATTAAGATGTAGTAAAAATGAATATAGACAATACATACAAACAAGATTTTGAACATATTTTAACGCTCATAACCGAAGCAAGAAACCGAGTTTACAGCAAAGCAAACAGCGAGTTGGTTTTGTTGTATTTCAACGTGGGCAAAGTTGTTTCCGACAGAGTAAACACAGGGAAATGGGGCGAAAATATCGTTCAACAATTATCCGACTTCATTCTATCAAAAGTTCCCAATCTTTCGGGTTTCAACCGCAGAGGCTTGTATAGAATGAAACAGTTTTTTGAGGTGTATTCGGGTAGTGAAATTGTGTCATCGGTAATGACACTTTTACAAATAACAGAAAATGAAGCTGTTAAATTTGTGTCATCGGCAATGACACAAATTAACTGGACGCAACATTTGGTATTGCTTTCCAAAACAAAAAAAACCGAAGAAACCCTGTTTTACCTACAAAAAACCATTTCCGAAAAACTAACCGTAAAGCAATTAGAACGAGAAATAAACAGTAGCAGTTACGAACGCACAATGCTTGGAAACAAAATTGTGCCGCAAGCTGTGGCACAATTACACAAAAACATTTTCAAAGACCCATACATCTTTGAATTTTTGGACTTGCCCGACGGACACAGCGAAAAGGATTTGGAAAAAGCCATTACGTTAAATTTACAAAAATTTATTTTAGAAATTGGAAAAGGATTTACCTATATGGGTGAACAATATCGCATACAAGTTGGCAATAGAGATTTTCGCACCGACTTACTTTTTTATCATAGAGATTTACAATGCTTGGTCTTGTTTGAATTGAAAATTCAAGACTTTGAACCTGAATTTTTGGGTAAGCTCAATTTTTATTTGGAAGCATTAGACCGCGATGTGAAACGACCGCACGAAAACCCAAGTATTGGCGTTTTGCTTTGTAAAGGCAAGGAAATTGAAGTTGTAGAATATGCAATGGCTCGCAACATCAGCCCTGCAATAGTTGCCGACTACGAAACAAAACTGATTGACAAAAAATTATTAGCGAACAAATTGCGCCAATTAGGACAAATATTAGACAAACCAAACGAACAAGATGAATAAAAAACCTGCCCATAACAAGGTAATTGCCAAAAGCGAGAGCTGAACAGCTTCGATTGGACATTTGTGCTGTATTCAACATTCGTTTCTTCTAAACCGCCACTACGCAAAGCCACAAACCGCTAGATTGACGTTACTTTATGTTTTACTGCGATGCTTACGGACGATTTGAAAGTAACAAATAGAACCGATTGCGGGAAACAATACGACAAGTAAAATAAACCATTTGTTTTGCTTGCTTTTTACAATGTCAACAATTGCCATAATAGCAAGCACGATGGATAATACAACGAGTATTGAAGTGATTATGTAGTAATGCATATATAAGGACACCTCTAAAAATGGATTTTTCTCTTTTTGATTTTTTTACAAAGCCGAAGTGTATTAAAACGTTGCAAAAAATCGATCCAAAGTAAGTGTTTATTTCTCAGAAAAACAAAGATTGTCGCATTTACTAATTCAACTTAAGTAGTTTTTGATTTTTTTTTGATGAAAAAATAGATGATTATCCGCGTCGTTTTCTACCGTAGACTTTCGACCTGAAATCGGCAGATATAAGCCGTATTTAGTCATGAATATTCGTATTTTTGCCTTGAATAAATTTCTCATGACATCAGACGAACGTCGAACCTTATTTGCTGATATTGTACTTCCGATTCCTGTAAAAGGCACGTTTACTTACCGTGTTCCCTTTGAATTGAATACACAAATAGCTGTCGGACAGCGTGCAATGGTGCAATTTGGAAAAACGAAAGTCATGTCGGGAATTGTGATGCGCCTGCACGAAACACCGCCACCTGTCGTTCCGAAATACATCATGGAATTGCTCGACTACAAACCCATAGTGCTTCCGCTTCAGTTCGATTTTTGGAATTGGATGAGCGATTATTACATGAGTCATCTCGGCGAAGTGATGCAGGCGGCTTTGCCTTCGGCTTTGAAATTAAGTAGCGAATCGACCGTAGTGTTGTCCGAAAATTACAAATTAGACGCGGAAATCTTAACCGATTTTGAATATCTGCTTGTCGAAGCTTTGCAAATTCAACCAAAACTCACGATTAACGAAGTGAGTAAAATTGTCGGATTCAAAAAAGTAATGCCTTTGATCAAAACAATGATCGAAAAAAAGATTGTTGTGATGGAGGAGGAGTTGAGCGAAAAATACAAAGATAAATTCGAACGTTTTGTGAAATTGACAACTGAATATCAAGAAGATGAAATACTTCATGCGTTGATGGACAAACTGTCGAAACGTGCTTACAAGCAACTCGAATTGTTGTTGGCTTTTTTTGCTTTGGCAGGATCCGATTTTGCAAAAGCGGAGATTTCGGCAAACGAACTCATTAAAAAAGCGAATGCTTCGCAAGCAATTTTGAATGTTTTAATTAAAAATAATGTTTTCGAAGTTTACAATAAGAAAGTCAGTCGGTTAACCTCTTACAAATCAATAGCATCGGTAGCTGATATCAAACTTACCGAAACACAACAAGCCGCTTTTGATTCGATAAAACAGCAACTTGAAACAAAACAGCAGGTGTTGCTTCATGGCGTTACTTCGAGCGGAAAAACGGAAATTTACATCAAACTCATTCAAGAAACGATTGATCGTGGCAAACAAGTGTTGTATTTGTTGCCCGAAATTGCACTCACAACACATATAATCAATCGGTTGAAGTATTATTTTGGAAATAAAATCGGCGTATATCATTCGCGTTACAATGCGTTCGAGCGTGTCGAGACCTGGCAACAAGTTTTGAATTTTGATGCAAGCCGATTTACCGATCGACAAATTATTGTCGGCTCTCGTTCGTCTGTTTTTTTGCCATTTTCAAATTTGGGATTGATTATTGTTGACGAAGAACACGACAGTTCGTACAAACAATTCGATCCGGCACCGCGCTATCATGCCCGCGATTCTGCAATTATTCTTGCTAACATACACAATGCCAAAGTGCTTCTTGGTTCGGCAACGCCTTCTTACGAAAGTTATTTTAATGCGTTGACGGGAAAATACGGTTTGGTAACGCTTTCGAAACGCTATGGCGATGTGCTGATGCCCGATATTGAAATTGTTGATTTACGCAATCAGGTACGTCGTAAAATGATGCAATCGCATTTTAGCCGACCGCTTATCGAACAGATAAAAACAACGATTGAAGAAAAAAATCAAGTTATTCTATTTCAAAATCGGCGTGGTTTTTCGCTGCATTTAGAGTGCGAACAGTGCAACTGGATTCCGCAATGTAAACATTGCGATGTGAGCATGATTTACCACAAACAGCAAAACATGATGCGCTGTCATTACTGTGGCTACACAACGACTGTTCCTACGGCTTGTCCCGAATGTCATAGTTCGAATATTCGAATGCATGGTTTTGGAACAGAGAAAGTTGAAGAAGAGTTGAAATTGATTTTCCCAGAAGTAGCCATCGCACGGCTCGATTTGGATACGACACGTACAAAAAATGGATTTCATCAAATTTTGGAGGATTTCGAAGATCAAAAAACTGCTGTTCTTGTTGGCACACAAATGGTTACAAAAGGATTGGATTTCGATAATGTCAAATTAGTCGGAATTTTGAATGCTGATAACATGCTTTCGTTTCCCGATTTTCGAGCTTTCGAACGCAGTTTTCAATTGATGGCGCAAGTGAGTGGACGTGCCGGAAGAAAAGGCAAGCAAGGAAAAGTACTCATTCAGACTTTTCAGCCGAATCATCTGGTTTTGACTGAAATACTTCAAAACCAGTTTGTTAAATTATTCGAACAGCAAATGGTCATGCGAAAAAAAATCCATTATCCGCCTTTTTACCGCTTGATTGTCATTCGTTTGAAACATCGCGATGCAAATGTTTTGAACCAAGTTGCAAACCACTTTGCTTCGCAGCTGAAACCACTGTTTGGCCAAAATCTTTTGGGTCCCGAATATCCATTAGTTTCGCGAATCAAAAATCTGTATATCAAGCAAATGTTGCTAAAATTCGAACGAAAATACAACCCTAAACAAATCAAAGAACGTGTGCAGCAAGAAATTGATTTGTTCAAAAAACAGTTAGACCACAAATCGGTCATTATCCAAATTGATGTCGATCCACAATAAATTCAGAAGTTAAAAAGTTATTAAAAATCATTTTCAAGATAGGAAAGCACAAAAAAGACGGTCTAAACAGCCATTTATTAAATTCACACCTAAAAAATCTATATGAAACGCATTACTTTATTTTTTATTTTATTTATTTCGTTCATTTCTAATCAATTAATAGCTAATACACCTGCCGATGACAAGTCGGGAATCAAAGGGAAAATTGTTGATAGCAAAACGAATACGATTCTCGAATACGCAACCGTGATGGTTTTTCGTCAAGCCGACTCGACTTTTGTTTCAGGTGGTATTACAGACGAAAAAGGTACTTTCAATCTTTCGGTCGAACCCGGAAATTATTACTTAACAGTTGATTTTTTAGGTTATCTGAAACAATTTCGAAGTGGTGTTGCCGTGAGCGTAAAAAAAACAATCGACGTAGGTACTATATTGGTTTCGCCAGACAATACGCTTCTGAGTGAAGTTGAAGTAGTTGCCGAAAGAAGCACACTTGAAATGACGCTCGACAAACGTGTGTTCAACATCGGGAAAGATGTGAGCAACACGGCAGGAAACGCTATCGAAGTGCTGGAAAGTATTCCGTCTGTCGCCGTCGATATCGACGGAAATGTAAGTTTGCGTGGCGATGAAGGTGTGCGCATTTTGATCGATGGAAAAGTTTCGGGCTTAGCCGGAATCAGCAGCAACGATGCCTTGAAAAGTCTGCAAGCCGACATGATTGATCGCATCGAAATTGTAACCAACCCGTCTGTTCGCTATGATGCCGAAGGAACAGCCGGAATCATCAATATCATTTTGAAAAAAGACAAACGTTATGGTTTCAACGGATCGGTCGATCTTACGGCAGGTTATCCCGAGCAATACGGAGCAGGATTGAGTGCTAATTACAGAATAGGAAAACTGAATCTTTTCGGAAACTATTCGATCAATTACCGCAATCGCGAAGGCGATGGAAACTATTACCGCGAAATGTACCGTCTTGATGGCACGTATAAAACATTTCAAGATTCCGAAAGGTTGATGAGACGTTTAAACAACACATTTCGTTTGGGAGCCGAATATGCTTTTACCGAAAAAGATGTGCTTTCGTTGAGTTTCTTATACCGTTATGCCGATGGCGAAAATAAGTCGACAGTAGCCTATCGCGACTTGCTTCCAAACGATGTTTTTGATAGTTAGACCGTATTGATACGGAAGACGACAAGAGTCCGACAATGGAATATGCGTTGAATTACCGTAAAGATTTCGATCGAAAAGGACAAAATTTGACGGTAAATATGCGCTATTACAATAATGAAGAAAAAGAACGTTCGACAATTTCCGAAACAAAATACCTGTTACCAGAATATAAACTTTCGCCCGAATCGCAACTTTTTCAGAAAATAAACAACGACCAGTTGGATAAAAATCTGCAAGCGACAGTTGATTATGTACATCCGCTGTGGCGAAAAGGTATTTTCGAAGCCGGTTTGAAATACCAATGGCGCAAAATCGACAACAATTACGATTCGTTCGAACAAGACGAAAACAATGTCTATCAGCCGATGCTTGATTACACGAATCATTTTCTGTACGACGAACAAATTACAGCCGGTTATTTGATTTTGGGAAACGATTTTGGTCGTTACTCGTTTCAAGCAGGTTTGCGAGCTGAGTATTCGGATATTCAAACGGTTTTGAAAGAAACCAATGTGAAAAACAATCAAAATTACTTCAATCTATTTCCGAGTTTGCATTTGAATTATAAACTCACAGAAAACGATCAATTACAAATAAGCTACAGCCGTAGAATACGCCGTCCGTTTTACCGCCAACTGAATCCGTTTCATTCTTTGTCCGACAACAGAAACGTGCATACAGGAAATCCGTATTTGAAACCTGTTTTTACCGATAGTTACGAATTTGGTTATTTAAAGTATTGGAACAAAGCAAGTTTGAATATCAATTTGTATTACCGTCATAGCATTGATGTATTTCGTCAGATGACCACTTTAGATACCACTACCGGAATTACCTTCACAATGCCGTGGAATTTTGGTTCGGAAGACGCATACGGACTCGAAGTGGTGGGCAATGTGAATCCGCTGGAATGGTTGAACGTCAACGGAAACTTCAATTTGTTCCAGTCGATAACAGTCGGCGATTTTAACGGAACACATTATATGACCGATTATTTTGGTTATGGTGGTCGTTTGGTAGCAAAATTCAATATCATGAAAGGTTTCGATGCACAGTTATCAGCCAATTACAGAGGTCCGCGCGAAAACCCACAAGGAAAAAGTAAAGCCGATTATTGGGCAGATTTGGGCGTGAGCAAAGAAGTGATTAAAGGCAAAGGAACGCTAACACTTAACGTGCGTGACGTGTTTGGTACGCGGAGCTTTAAAAATGAAGTATTTGATGATAATTATTACCAAAAAACAGAATTTACATGGTCGCGGACAACCATAACGTTGAATTTCAATTACCGGATCAACCAGCAAAAACGACAACGAAGAAACAACGAAATACAGCACTCGACTGATACCGATATGATGGACGACAGCATCATGATGGATATGTAGAGGGAACTTCTAAAAATCCCAATCTCTGCGTTACGCTTCTTCAACAAAATGCTCATTTACGTTAGTAAACTCCGCTTTTGTTTCAGTCGCAAGCCTTGATATTGAAATTTTTAGAAGCCCC
>JAISHW010000039.1 GCA_031262365.1 Lentimicrobiaceae bacterium | reverse complement strand
TTTATCTTGTCAAGTTGAAACAGAAACAAGCTCTGCTGGGGAGCAACTTGTCAGGGATAGATTTGACCTTATACAAATTGTAGTTTAGGGCTGTCTATGGGCAGTCCTTTTTCTATAATTTGGTAAGTTCATGCCTTAAAAAACCCATCGATGAACTTGATTTTGTGTTCTTTGGATAATCCATTATGATTACGCAATTTACTCTTTAAATTGGCAAACAACCCTTCCAAAGCATTCGTAGTGTTTGGTATCATTAGCTCTTTATATTGCTCAAAAACAAATAAATATGGCAGATGTCGCTTTAAACTTGAATACGCACTACGCAAACGTTTATGAGTATAGAAAGTTTTACCTGTTAAAGGAGAACTGCTACGTTCATTCAAGTAATCCTTCCACTGTAAATACCACGTATTTAGGGCGTTTGTAAACTCTTTTTCTGTTTGCTTAGTTAATTGCAAAGTGAGTCTTTTCAGTTCTATTGCAGCTTGTGTCTTTGGTTTTCGAGTTAGGTATCTCTGTACTATTTGTATTTGATGAAATTGGCACATTTGAATCGGTACATCATAGAACAGCTTGAACAACCCTTGTCTTCCATCGCAGACAATGCCTTGAATATAAATCCCTCTGCGCCTGATTTCTTCTATTCCTGCAAGGTATAAAGCATTGGTTTCACTGCGTACATATTGTTTGTATAGAACTACGCCGTCAAGGCTGTTGCGGAATACCATAACACCAAAATTACGTTTCCAATAAGTTGTATCCATTTCGACAACTGCTACACTTGAAAACTCAGTGCGTTTAGTGATATGAACCCTATCTATACTACGTTGAATAGTTTTTGGAGAACAATTAAAATGTTCAGCTAATTGCGCATATGTTTGCTTTCCTTCTGAATATAGATGCCATAATTCTGTCAAATTAATGCGTTTTGTTGCCAAAAATTGACGACCGCAAGCATGACATTTGTACAGTTGTTTGCCGTGAGAAAAACCATTTTTCTTGGTGATTTTGCTCCCACAGAAATAGCATATTTTTTACTCATATCGTTTTTTACTCGTAAATATAATATAATCAATATATTATATAGTGTTACAGCCTAAATTTTGTCCACATCGCCCACATTTACAGGTAAGATTATTTTTTCGAGATATTTGCCAAATCTATCCTTGACATTAGAGGCAAAAAATACCGGAAACTTCACCGTGATGATCGGAAATGCTTCTGACCATATTCGTTTGAAAAAAGTTATTCGGGTTCACTCGAATTATTGATCGAATTTCTTTGCTAATTCTTTGAAAATCTGACCTCTTTGTTCGAAGTTTTTGTATCGGTCGTAACTCGAAGCTGCTGGCGAAAGCAAACAAATTCCATTTGGTTTTTTGTGTTTCAAAACAATTTGAAAAACTTCTTGAAGCATATCGAAATGATGAATAGATCCAAGATAATCACTTGATTTTAATAATGTTGCAATACGATCGCCGGCTTTTCCGGTAACAAAAATGTGCGGAATGTTTTTCTCGACCAAATAATAAGCTAATGACTCGTAATGAATACCACGATCATACCCTCCTAAAATTAGAAAATCAACTTTTTCGAATGTTTCTATGGCTGCAATCGTTGCTTCGGGAATCGTAGCAATGCTGTCGTTGTAAAAATGAATGTTGCCAAATGTTCCCACAAACTCCATTCGGTGTTCGAGACTCGAAAAAGTTTTCAGATGTTTGACAGCTTCTGTTTCGTCAACGCCATTTGCTTTCACAGTAGCCAATGCAAATTCGATATTTAGCTGATTATGAAAACCTTTTAAAGAAATATTTTCGTCTAAAAAGAATGTTTTCTTCGTTTGCGGAATCCAAATCAGTTTGCCGTTTTGTTTTGGGATCAGTGCTTTTAAACTTTGATGTACAATACAAAAATCGTCCGTTTCGGCAAATCGGATCAAATTGAATTTTGCTTGCCGGTATGCTTCGAAATTTCCAAAATGATCTAAATGTTCTTCAAAAACATTCAGCAGTACAGAAATATGTGGACTATGATGTGTGTCTTCAAGTTGGTGAGCCGAAAGTTCAAAAACGATAGTCGTATCATCAGCAATCTCGTTAATGCTATCGAAACATGGAATGCCGATATTTCCTGTCAGCAAACTTTTCTGTCCTGAATTTTTCAGCAAATGATGAATCAGACTTGCGGTCGTACTTTTCCCTTTCGTTCCCGAAACACCAATCGTTTGTTTGTGAAACGCACTCAAAAACAAATCGGTTTGCGAAGTCAACGCACCAAAATCGAACGCAATTTTTCGAATCGGAATGCCCGGTGTCCGAATTATCAAATCAAAATAAGGCAGGTCGTTCAAGTAATTTTCGCCGGAGAAAGACACAAGGTTTTCGTCTTTGACAGTGTCGAAAACCGCGTTGTTGGCATCGGCAACAGCTAATGGCATTTTAGGAAAATGCGTGCGAATAAATCGATACGACGATTTTCCTTCGCGACCAAAACCGAGAATGAGTACGCGTTTTCCTTTGATTCGTTCTAAAATTCGCTTAAGCATTTCGACTTTTTTTGATGATGCGTTCGAAATATTCGGGCAAAAAATGCGTGCCGTTTTTCTCTTCTAAAATCGTTGCAATAGGAATAACATGCGTTGCATCAAAATTTTTTAATACAGGAACTTCTGCTTTGTCATAGTTTTTTAAAATAAATGATGCACAAGTATTTACCTCATCGATAGTGCCGACACATTCGAATGGCTTCGTTTCGGTTTGTCCGCTCAAAGCATCGAAAACCGGTGTGAGTTTGGTGTCGGCAAGCAAGTTTTTATTGAAAATCTTCGTTAATTCTTGTTGCGAAATAAAAGGCGACAAAATCAGCCACGTAAACAAACATTTTGGGCAAGATCCACACCAACTGTCGGTTTTGCTGCCAACATTGCAGCTTTTGAAAACCGAAAAATAAGCCTTATAACGACTGAACAAATCGGCAATTTGTAGTTCGTTCAACGGGCGTAAAAAACTGAAATATTGTACGTTTTTATTTAAATTAGCTGCAACATAGTTTCTGAAATCGCTTTCAAATTCAATCGATTTGCTGTATTGATGGTTGATTTCAGAACCGGGAACGGTGGCTTCGTTAGCACTCGATTCGTTTGAAAGTGCAATATATTTACTACCGCTTCCGAAGGCGATAAGCAACGATACAAATGCCAAAAGGGCAGAAAAAGGCGTGTGTCCGTTCAAAAAACCTTCAGCATTAAGTTTGAGTAATAACGGGTCGATGGTACGGTTTATAACAGCAATTTCTCCTTCTGAAAAACCCGCTGTTTCAGCACATTTCAAACTCGCTTCTCTTGGATTCATAATCAGAGGAATAATCTTTCGATCACGTTCGTTTTTTAGCAATTCCAAATTTACAACAGAGTCTTTCCCGCCGCCAATAGGTATCAGCACACTTTTGTCAAAATGTGCTCTAGGTCTTTTTACATTTATAGGTGAAAAACTTTTAATTGACATGAATTCTTGTAATGTAATTCGAATATCATTTAAATAAAAAAATTCACCTAACCCATTGAAATAAAGTTTTTTCCACCATGAAATAGCTCTTTTCCCCAAATGAAAAGGTTTGATGATGACTTTTGGCGGGCAAGCAACTTTCCAATAACTGATCAATTCGACCATTCCGATGTGAAATACCAACGTGTCAAGTGTTTGTTTCGACAACGAATTCCAATTATAAAACGAACGTTCTGGAATTAATAATGTGGGTTTAAAAGTGTATTTATCGGCAAGATTAAACACAAATTCAGCCTTCAAAGCACCCTTTTCGATCGCATATTCGAACGATTCGAAACAAAAAAACAGAAATTGTTTTCGAAGCTGAAAAAATTTTTCTTGATGCTGTGCTGTATTCAATTAATGGTATTAATTTTGATTGGACTTACAAAAGTACAATTATTACTTTTGTACTCAACGAAGCAAAAATGATCGTAGTATGGATACCGATAATTTCTTCCGGATAAAAACGAATAACTTGCCGCCACGCAAGGGACGTGTGCTTATTTCAGAACCTTTCTTGTATGAAGGATTCTTTGGACGTTCGGTCGTTTTGCTTGTCGAACATAACGAAGAAGGGACGCTTGGCGTGGTGATGAACAAGCCTATTCTGTGTACAAACGACGACTTATTTGTAGAGGATAACGAACATCAAATTACGGTCGGTCGTACTTATCTTGGCGGACCGGTCGAAACCGACAAAATGTTTTTTATGCATCCGTACAATGATATTCCGGGACGACTTAAGGTAAAAAATGGGCTTTATTTTGGTGGTAACAGCACTGTTTTTAACGAAAAAGTGATGCGCGGCGAGATCAATTTAGATCATGTACGCTTTTTTGTCGGTTATTCGGGTTGGGGCAAAGGACAACTCGACAGCGAGTTGCGACGAAACTCATGGCTTGTTTCGGAAACATCGGTCGAAGAACTATTGCGCATCAATGCCGGCGGCATGTGGAAACGTTATGTGCGCCACATGGGAACATCGTACAAAAATTGGCTTTACCTCCCCGAGGATCCTTCGTTGAATTAAATACAAAATTCGAACATTTAGACTTTTCGAAGTTCATAAATTGTACCCATTCGACTAAAGGAAGTCCCCTAAAAACTGTTTTCTAAAAAACCTTGAAAATCGTTACTTTTGTATCGGCAAAACAGACTATCGCGGATAGCCTTTGCGCTACACGAGGAAAGTCGGGACAGCACAGAGCACCATACTTCCTAACGGGAAGGCGTTTTGAAAAAAACGACAGCAAGTGCCACAGAAAATAACCGCTCCGAACTTGTTGAAGAGCAAGGGTGAAAATGTGAGGCAAGAGCTCACACAATGGCATGGCGACATGTCATTGGGGTAAACCTTATGGGCTGCAAAACCAAATATACCAACACGAAAGTTTCGACTTTCAGCAGGTTGCTCGCCTGAGTTGGAGGGTAGGTCGCTCGAACTACTTGGCAACAAGTAGTCTAGATAAATGATAGTCGTTTCGCTCCGGCGGAAAACAGGATCCCGCTTATCGTTTTGCCATGACTAAAACCCCCTCAATTGAAAAAAAGAGGGGGTTTTAGTTTAAGAGACTTTCTGAATCAACCGCAAGGTTATTTTGTAAAAGATGTTCCTCCAATCAATTTTATAGTTATTCAAAAAACGGATAGCATAATATGATTATAAAAAACTGATAATGAGGATATTCTGTATTGACTTTATCAAATACTCGAAACATTTTTTCCAGAAAAGAAAACGAATTGATCAAAGAATACATGTTTGGATTATTTTGTCATTCGAATTGAAATAGGTTTGCAATTCTGAAACGAAATGGGTAGCTTTGTGTTGTTGCATCTTGATTTTTGTTTCAAGTTTTTAACGACACTAAATTACTGAAAATCAGTGAATATACAAAATTTTGATACAACTTTTTTATGTAAATCAGCAACTTAAACTACTTGCGAAAGTTGAATAATATGATAAAACAGATAGAAAATATATTAACCTGAGTTTTGGATAAGAATAGACAATTAACATTCTAATGTATTTAACGAATAAAAGATAATCATTATGCTTACAAAAGAATATATTACAGAAGTAAAAAACAGAGGAAACAGCGATATTGCCACTCTGGTAAATGCCCAACGCGATGTGGGCAGCATTAACTATATCCTTGAAAGTTTGGGAACTTTACCCAATGATTTTAATCCCGATTTTTTGTATAACCTATTAAGGCATAATCATTCACAAGTTCGTTTAAATGCTGTTAAAAATATAGCAAAACTCAACGGAAAATCAGATACAGATTCTCTTTATTCGTTATATCAACAAGAAACGGATACGAGCGTTAGGCGTGAAATTGTGTCGGCAATAGGACGGCAAAGGAAATGCAAAAACAAACCGCTTTTATACAGTTTCCTAACTGATGCCGACCCGAAAGTCATTTGCCAAGCGATTCGTGGATTATTAGTTTTTGAAAATGATAAAGAAGTTGAAGAACATTTGAGACCGCTTGTAAATCACGAAAACGAAATGGTTAGAACTGTTATTTACAAAGAATATTTTGCAAAAGAGAAAACAAATAAAAATTCGATGCCACACGCCGAAACTTATGATTTTCTTAAAAATATAGTTGTTAATGCAGACGTTTTAGATGCGTTAAAATTCGTTCCTGATGAGAGTGTACATTTAACTTTTACTTCACCGCCGTATTATAATGCTCGTGATTACTCTATTTACCCAAGTTATCAGGCATATTTGGAGTTTTTAGATAAAGTTTTTCAAGAAACACACAGAATTACAAAAGAAGGTAGATTTTTAATAGTCAATACTTCTCCAATTATAATTCCTCGCATAAGTCGCTCACATTCAAGCAAACGCTACGGTATTCCGTTTGATTTACACCCTTATTTAGTGAAAAATGGTTGGGAGTTTATAGACGATATTGTTTGGTTAAAACCCGAAGCAAGCGTTAAAAATCGTGTGGGTGGATTTATGCAACACCGCAAGCCGTTAGGTTACAAACCAAATTCGGTAACAGAATATTTAATGGTTTATCGCAAATCAACAGAAAAATTATTAGATTGGAACATACGCAGTTACGATACGAAAACGGTTGAAGAAAGCAAAGTCTCAGACGGTTATGAAACTTCAAATGTTTGGAAAATAGACCCATGTTTTGACAAAGTACACTCTGCTATTTTTCCTGTTGAACTTTGCAAACGTGTAATTCAATATTATTCATACAAAGGTGATTTGGTTTTTGATCCATTCGGTGGAAGTGGAACAATGGGCAGAACTGCAAAAGCATTGGAACGCTCGTTTTTCTTGACCGAACAAGAGTCAAAATACTTTGAATATATGCAGTCAAAACAAAAAGACAGCCAATTATTTAACGAGCGTAAAACGCAATTTTTAACATTAGAACAATTTAAGGAGGCAGCAAAATGACACTAACAGACCAAATAGTAAAAAACATAATCACGAGAGTAGTTAAATCGCAGGACTACCGTATTGAAATTGTCAATCTTATCAATGCTGAATTTCTGCAATTTGCAGTAGATTTTTTCAAAAAGATTGCTTACGCAAAATTAGATTCCGAAGAAATTACAATTGATTGGTACAAAAAAGCGTTTATGGACGAAAATTTGCCGTCAGACGATATTGCGATAAACTCGGGACTAAACAAAAAGACAATCAGTAATATGTACGGAACGGCAACAAAAACAATTGTGATTGAAGCCGCGAATGAACATTTTGAATCTTTATATCAAAGTATTCAATCGCTTGTCGAAATGGAAAAAGAAATTGATTTGACATTGACAATCAAAATGAAAGGCGTTTCTGTAGATTTGAATGTGTCTGAAAGTCTGATTGTTATCAATACTTTGGCGGTAAAACGAGCCGCTTTGCGTGGTGGATTGTGGAGTACGGCAGGCAAAAGTGCCGAAAAATACCTAATGCTAACTTTATGCAAATTATACCAAGTGCCTGAAAATAATTACGATGCTTCACATTTCGTAAAAGACAAAGGCAAAAAAGTTGATAGAGAAATTGATTTTTATTTGCTCAATAACGGTAAAAAATATTTGTGCGAAGTCAAACTTATGGGCAAAGGAAATCCCGAAAGTGCAGATGCGATTATCGCTCGTGATACAAATGTATTTGTCGCCGACACGCTTTCACAACAAAATAAAAATCAATGCGACCAGCTTGGCGTGAATTGGATTGCATTGAGAGATAAAGATGGTTACAAGAAATTTGGAGTTACACTTGAAAATTTGGGCATTCCGCATACAAACTACAATGGCGATTTGAACATTGACTTGCCGATAATTTTAGACGAATTATTTTAACAAATTAATTGAAACACAAAAAATAATGAACAGATTTTTATAATCACTATGACCGCTACCAAAATACAAATGAACACACCAACATATAACATCACCCCGCACTCCATAGACCTTGCAGCACGCATTGCCGAGAAAGTCGGCGAGTACAGTTGTAATTTGCGCTTGTGGAAAATCAATTTTATGGATAAATCATGAAAGGATATATGTATATTTTGGAATGTGCCAACGGGAAATATTACACGGGAAGCACAATCGATTTGGAGAGAAGACTTGCTCAGCACCAAAGTGGCGAGGGTGCTAATTTTACAAAAAAACATTTGCCTGTAAAATTGGTCTATTTTGAAGAATATCAAAGAATAAGCGATGTTTTTTACAGAGAAAAACAGGTGCAGGGTTGGAGTAGAAAAAAGAAAGAAGCGTTGATAAACGGTCGCTTCGACACGCTCAGCGACTTATCGAAAAATTACACGCAGTTCCCGAGAGAGGTTGCTTCGACAAGCTCAGCAACGACAAGCTCAGCAACGACAAGCTCAGCAACGACAAGCTCAGCAACGACAAGCTCAGCAACGACAAGCTCAGCAACGACAAGCTCAGCTTCGACAAGCTCAGCAACGACAAGCTCAGCTTCGACAAGCTCAGCAACGACAAGCTCAGGGAACGATACATGGCATTGAGCTTGTCGAAATGCCAAGTGATTTGACAGAAATGTTCCATTCTGCTCTCAAGGAACGATAGCGAGGACTGACGGTGATTGAGCCTGTCGAAATCACCGATATATTTACCGATAAACTTACGAAAACCGAATTGGAATTTTTGGGATACTACCATTATTTCCCGGAGGCATTATCGTTCACAACACCGTAACGAAAAAAACACCTTCGTATCGCAATGCCGAGATTTTTGTACTTCCTTCGAAAAAGAAAACATCCTTAAACGACATCCCCAGCAGACTAAAAACGATGCAACAAACGTTTGAACATCAAAATGGAAACGCATTGTCATTAAAAAACTGACTTCCAATGCGTTTTCGATCTTTTAAGAAAAAAAACATCGAAACTTGACGCTCCATTGCACTTCAAATTGTACTTTAGCATGGATAAACTCCGAATTTGTTCTCTTATGAAATTCTTTAACAGCTTTATTATTATCCTTGTTCTTTTTAGTCTCAACGCTCTGGGACAAAATAAGATAACACAAGAAGAATACATAAAACTCTATAAAGATATCGCGATGCAAAAAATGAAAGAATACAAAATTCCGGCATCGATAACGTTGGCTCAAGGCATTTTAGAGTCGGGTTCGGGTAATAGTGTGCTTGCAAGAAAAGCAAACAATCACTTTGGAATTAAATGCCATGGATGGGCGGGTGGTAAATATTATTTCGACGGCGATGTTCCGAACGAATGTTTTCGAAAATACAAAAAAATCGAAGAATCGTATCATGACCACTCACTTTTTCTCACACAACGTCAGCGTTATGCTGATTTATTCAAGCTAAAAGCCGACGATTACAAAGGTTGGGCTCACGGACTAAAAAAAGCCGGCTACGCTACGAATCCGAATTACCCGAATTTGCTTATCACACTCATCGAACGCCATAATTTAACGCAATATGACGCGCTTGTTTTGGGCAAAAAAACTTCCAAACCGACAAAAACTGAAGACCCGAAACCAAGCATTACAACGCCATCAAAAACATATAAATCTGTCAATGTTTCCGATTTTAAAGTAACCGGAAAAACAAAATCAGGGCGGTTTGTTTATACCAATAACCGTGTAAAACTGATTTTCGCACAAGAAGGCGATGATGTGTATTCATTAGCAAAAGAACTCAACGTTTACAGCAAACAACTGCTTGCTTACAATGACGATTTGACGAAAGACGGGAAAATGAAAAAAGGACAAATAGTCTACATTGAACGCAAAAAAGCAAAATCGCACGAATTCCAATACCACACCATTCAGCAAGGCGAAACACTAAGTTACGTATCACAATTATACGGCATCAAACTGAAAAACTTGTTTAAAATGAATAAGATGTCTGAAAAAACTGTTTTGCAAGTCGGAACAAATATCAAGTTGAACTAAAAAAACTTTCTGAAATATTTCTTTTCTTTTGACGACTCCATTGTTATAAAAATCGGTTTAAAAACAATAGATTTTTTTCGCACATATTTATTAACATCTATTGTACTGATTTTTCTACCTTAGCAAGCTCAAAAAAAATCACAAACATGAAAAAAACATTCATCATCGTAGCCATCATTATTGTTGTTTTATTCGGAATTTACACGTTCTTTAAGAGCTCTTATAACAGCATGGTAAAGTTAGACGAAAACGTATCGGAAAAATGGGCACAAGTCGAAAATGTCTATCAACGTCGCGCCGACCTGATTCCGAACTTGGTTGCAACGGTCAAAGGTTTTGCCGAACAAGAACGCGAAGTTTTGGTTGGTATTACCGAAGCGCGTGCGAAAGCCTCTTCGATGAACATCAATGCCGAAAACATGACCGATGCAAACTTCAAAGCTTTTCAAGAAGCTCAAGATCAATTAACAGGTGCTTTGTCGCGCTTGATGGTTACCGTTGAACGCTATCCGGAGTTGAAATCAGACAAAAATTTTCAAGAATTGCAAGCGCAACTCGAAGGAACAGAAAATCGTATTGCTGTCGAACGTCGTAACTTCAACACCGCAACGAAAGAATACAATCAGACAATTCGGCAATTCCCGAAAAACATCTTAGCAAGCTGGTTTGGTTTCGAAATAAAGCCTTACTTCGAAGCCGTAGCAGGATCTGATGTAGCACCAAAAGTTGCGTTTTAATAATAGATAAAACTGTTTTTTAGCAACTTAACAAATCATTGTCATGTCAAGTGCAGCAACATTCTTCACGTCGGAAGAAAAAATACGTATCAAAACAGCTATTCTAAAAGCCGAACTCGACACTTCGGGTGAAATCAGAGTACACATCGAAAATCACTGTATAACCAATATTCTCGATCGTGCTTCTTACGTGTTCAAAGAACTCAAAATGAACGAAACAGCACTTCGAAACGGTGTTTTGATTTATTTGGCAATCAAAGATCACCAATTTGCCATTATCGGCGATTCAGGTATCAATCAGAAAGTTGAAGAAACATTTTGGGAAGATATCAAAACGTTGATGAGCGAATATTTTAGGCAAGGCGATTTTGTTGGTGGAATCGAAAAAGGTATTGAACAAACAGGGAAAAAACTAAAAAAGTATTTTCCTTTCCATGTGAAAGATATAAATGAATTAAGCGATGAAATTTCTTTCGGATAAACATCTTATCAAGCAGTTAGCAAATTTGTTGTTCGTAATCTTTTTTTTACGAATCTTGGTTGGCGCACCTGTTTTAGCACAAATTCCGCAAAAACCTACACCACCTAAATTCGTCAACGATTTCACAAATACGCTTTCGGTATCACAACAAACAACACTCGAAAAAAAACTCGTAAATTACAACGACAGCACATCAACACAAATTTTAGTTGTACTCATCAGTAATTTAAATGGACAAAATCCTTCTGATTTTGCATTTGCACTTGGCGATGCCTGGGGCGTAGGACAAAAAGAGAAAGACAACGGTTTGATCATTCTCGTAAAACCAAAAACAAACTCAAGCAAAGGCGAAGCCGTTATCGCTACCGGGTACGGAATGGAAACATCGATTCCAGACGCTTTGGCAAAACGAATTGTCGAAGACGAAATGATTCCTGCTTTCAAAAACAACGATTATTACAAAGGAATAAATAATGCCATAGATGCAGTAATTAACTTGGCTTCAGGAAATTACAAAGCCGATCAAACGGAAGCGGAAACTTCTCCTTTTTTATTCCTTATTTCTGTTTTTGCAATACTATTTGTTATTTTTATCATTTCCGCTTCTAAAAACTCCGACGATATCAACGGAAATGGCGGAAGCGGCGGAAAAAAAAATCACAACATCTCTTCATTTCTGACCGGACTTTGGCTCGGTAGCTTAGGATCACGATCCGGATCGGGAAGCTGGGGCGTGTTCTCTGGCAACTCGAGTGGCGGTGATTTTGGTGGTTTTGGTGGCGGTAGCTTCGGAGGCGGAGGAGCCAGCGGAAGTTGGTAATGCTAAAAAAATCGAAATTGTGAATTATGAATTCTGTGCAGAAAGCGAATGTGTTGTTGAAAATAAAGAATGCGTTGGATTAAATTTTTCATTGGTTTAGTTTTTGTCGTATTAGGCATTATAGGTGCTTTTTTACCTGTTTTACCCACAACACCTTTTTTCATTGTAGCTGCTTATTATTTTGGACAAAGTTCCGAAAAAGCCGAAAAATGGGTTTTGAATCATCCACGTTTTGGACCTTCTGTTGTTCGCTGGCGCGAAAGAGGTGCCATAGCACCAAAAGCAAAAGTTTTCAGTGCTTCGGGTATTACGTGTAGTGGCATCATAATCGCTTTCACAAAAATGCCCGACATCGCTTTAGCATTGGCTTATGTAGTGCTTGTTTACAGTCTGATTTATGTTTTGTCGCGACCATCAAAGTGAAACAAAAACATATTATTGTGCCTAAAAAAGTCTTACTTTTGAAAAAATGTCGAGATAATGGAAGAAGCAATCGTTAAACTACAAAATGTAGCCATTTTTCAGAAAAGAAATTTAATTTTGACCCATGTCAACCTCAAAATTTCCAAAGGCGAATTCGTTTATCTGATAGGGAAAACAGGAAGCGGAAAATCGTCGCTTTTGAAAACTCTTTATGCCGAACTTCCTTTACACGAAGGCGAAGCAACCGTTGTAGGTTACGATTTAAAAACGATAAAAGAAAAGGACATTCCTTTTTTACGACGAAAAATGGGAATCGTTTTTCAAGATTTTCAATTACTTACCGACAGATCGGTTGAGGATAACTTGCTATTTGTACTCAAAGCTACCGGATGGAAAAATAAAAACGAGATGATCGCTCGGGTCATGGAAGTTTTAGAAGAAGTAAACCTTTCGGGAAAACGTAAAAAAATGCCAACACAACTTTCCGGCGGCGAACAACAACGGGTGGCTATTGCCCGCGCATTGCTAAACGCTCCCAACATCATCTTAGCTGACGAACCGACCGGAAACCTCGATCCTGAAACATCAAATGAAATTATGCGTTTATTGAAAAGTATTAGCGAAAACGGACAATCGGTGCTGATGGCAACGCACAATTACAACATCATCCATAAGTTTCCGGCGCGAATTATCAAATGCGATGAAGGAACGATTACCGCCGCTTCAAATCAGTCGGGAATATAAAAAGCACGCTGGTTTTGGTTAATAGACCGCTTTATTTGTTTGTCTAACAAAAAGTAGTATCCCAAAAAGTGTGTAAAGTGTTGCTTATTTGTACAATGGATTCCGGCCTTCGCCGGAATGACTTTTTTGTCTACAGAACGGCACCCATTGTATAATAACATCGTGTCCGTTTGCAGTTCGAATAGTTAATTTTTTTCCGTTCACGCATTTTTTTTCGTTCATGCAACTTGTTTTTCAATAAAGTTGTCTATATTAGCGGTATTAAAATAAACGTTTAACCCCATAAAATGATTCATATGAAAAAAATTATCTTTACGCTTTGTGTGCTAACAATGGGTTTCGGAAGCCTAATGGCGCAATCATTTGTAAGCACATCTCCTACAAACAGAAATGTTATTCTAGAAGAGTACACAGGTCGAAATTGCCAGTATTGTCCTGACGGGCATTTGAGAGCTAATCAAATTGCAGACGCTAATCCGGGGCGGTTTTGGGCTATAAATATCCATGCCGGAAGTTTTTCTACCACTACGTATCCGAATTTTCAAACACCGGATGGAACAGCCATTCATAACGTATCTGGAGCAAGTGCTCAAGGTTATCCTACCGGAGAAATTAGTCGCGAAACAGGATGTGTTAATAGAGGCACTTGGGCGGGACACACTACTACAAGACTCGCACAACCTTCAGTTGTTAATCTTGGCGGTATTTGTACCATCAATCCCGAAACACGCATGGCAACTATTACGGTCGAAATTTATTACACAGGTAATTCCAATACAACAACAAACAATTTAACGATCGCCATGTTGCAGAGCAATGTCTTAGGCTCTCAAACGGGTATGAATTCGAATCCGGCACAAGTTGTTAATGGTACCTACAATCACATGCATGTACTCAGAGATATTATTACCGACACTTGGGGCGATCAAGTATCACCCACAACAGCAGGCACGTTCATCACAAAGACATACGAATACGAAATTCCTGAAATAATTGGCGATCCGAATGGTGTTGATGTAATTCTAGAGGATCTTGAATTTTTGATATGGATTGCCGAAGGACAACGTACCATCATTACGGCAAACGAACTGATGACTTTTGTTACCGGAAACACAGGCGCGATTAACCCCGTGATGACTGGTTTTACGCAAACAGGAGGCACGCTTTCGTGCAACAATACAAAAGATGCTACTTTTTCTATCATCAATATCGGAACAGATGCATTGACCGAACTAAAATATGAAATAGAGGCAAACGGACAAACAACCAACCATATATGGGAAGGAACAATGAATCCGTTCGAAGGCGAGCAAATTCCGGTACAAGTAACAATTCCTGACGGACAACATACAGTAAGATTGACTCTTACAGAAGCAAACGGCGAAGCTCTAGAACCGGGAGTAAACACAAGAGAAGCCAGCTTTGAAGGATCCTCATGGATTGAAGCACCTGAAGCAACCGATGGTTTATTAATAAAAGTACGACAAGACCGCTATGGCAATCAAACAACTTGGGAACTTCTTAATGGCAATATGGACGTTGTAGCTTCGGGTGGTCCCTATGAAATCCTACCTGCAGGGCAAACAAAAATGCATACCGCAACAGTAGCATTGACACAAGACGAATGTATGAAATTTGTTATTTACGACTCGGGCGGGAACGGTATCAACAACGGTAACGGCGAAGGAAATTACCAAGTCGAAGACGCGCAAGGCAATGTTATTTTTGCAGGTAACGGCGATTTTGAATCGGAAGAAGCTACACAGTTTTCTATACAAGCAAAAGAATACGTTGAAATCGTTGTTAACGACCCAACCTATGGCGAAGTAGAAATCATTTCGGGCTCATTGATTCCGGGAGAAGAAGTTACGGTACTAGCCGTTCCTTTCGAAGGTTTCGAATTTGTAGAATGGAAAGCCGATGGCGTTCAAGTAAGTACGGATGCCGAATACACATTCATTGTCCCTGAAGAAGGAAAAAATGTTTTATTGTTGGAAGCCATATTTAGAAAAACAACCGATGTGGACGAAAATTATGCCTCAAAGGTAAAAACCTATCCGAATCCTGTAAAAGATGTGCTGAATATCTCAGGAGTAGACAACATTTCGGAAGTAACTATTTACAATCTGCAAGGACAGCTGATGCTTCAAACAAAACAGAAAACCATTGATGTTTCTTCGTTGTCGAAAGGCATCTATTTTGTTCAAATGAATATTAACGAAACTTTGATTAACAAAAAAATTGTAAAAGAATAGGTTTTTCATTATAATTTATTTTTTTTGATAAATTAAATCCTAGCCGTGACAGCTTTCTGTATCACGGCTTTTTTTATTTTTTTGTCGGCATACCGCCTATAACGAACCACGTTTATCGACTTTGCACAAACGCAATTTGTTCATATAGAAACCTGAGTTTTGGATAAGATCCTATCAAATACATGTCGTTTGGCATGTTATGTTGGTAGAAATCAGAAACATACAAAACCAACGCATCGCATTCGTGGTGTAATCTGACGTAATTGTGGTGTAAGGAATTTGTGTTTATTACAATGGATGCCGTTCTGCAACGGCATGACAAGGACGGAAAATGTCATTCCGACGAAGGTCGGAATCCATTGTACAAATAAGCAATACCTTATCCTTTTCTTTACACACTTTTTGGGATACTACCTTGTGTTGTGCCTAACGACACACTGCGGTTGATAATTTGCATAATTTCTACCAATATAGGATCCATGAATGGATTGATATCTTATAAACCTGAGTTCGGGATACGGTAATATATAAAAATAGCCCGAATGGGCTTAATTTTCATAACCTTACGGTCAACGACCTAAGGTAAAATGCCATAAATAACGCTGCTTGAAAAGC
>JAISHW010000031.1 GCA_031262365.1 Lentimicrobiaceae bacterium | reverse complement strand
TTCTTTTTCCCTTTTTCGACACCCATCGCCGCTTCCAACTCCACTCGATTCGGGTCTGCAAAAGTAAGAACTTTTTTATACCTCACAACATATGCGTGAAAAAAAATTAAACTTTTTTTTGTTGAAATTATTCCGCACACTTTTTTACCTATTTTTTTTGCACTTAATAGCTTGTTTTTAAGATAGATAGATAGATAGATAGATAGATAGATAGATAGATAGATTTTTGAAAAAAGTATTGCTTTTCTGAAAAAAATAGATTTACTTTGTATGGATTTTTTACAGAGTTTTAATGCACTTCGGCTTTGTGAAAAATTTTAAAGAGAAAAACCAATTTTTAGAGGTGCCCTTAAAAATCAAACAAATGAAAAAAACAAATGTTAAACACTTTTTAATTGCTGCCTTTTCAGCAATCATCTTTGTTTCGTTGGTAGTATCGTGCAACAAACGAGACGATTTCCATACTCAAAATGCCGTTTCAGAAGGCATCAACAGTGAAAAACTAGAATTGAAGATTGTCCAATTTCAGTCGCAATTAGAATACTATAGATCCCATCCTAATGTTAAGAGCGGTGAGCTGATGAGCATTGAAGAAGCGATTTGGAACTTGGAAACTTTTTTTAATGTCAGCTACGCCTATCCTGAATTTGGTCTTGCCAGCAACCAAATAGACACGCTGGTTTTCGGTCTTCCATCGACATCAGGAAATGTAGATGTGGGTGACGTTGTAACACTATACGATGAAATCGTACAAGAAATAGCAAAACTGTATCACAATAACCCATTGGAAGACAAGAAATACTTTATTTTAAACATTAATCAAGGTGCGGTTACGGCTACTACAACGGAGTTAATTTTATATTCCGTCATTGGTCAGGAACGCGGTATACAACCTTCGGATCCGGGTACAAGCCTACAAAACCTTTTCGAAAATCAATATTGGAAATACGGCGACCTATTAGGCACTTGTTCGGGTCAGCAACTCGGCTCTGATGCCGCTATCAAATTAGATGAAGCACTTAACCTCTTCAACGAGCGGCGAAAAAACTATCCTGTTCCGAATACGGGCAGGTATGTATTTATCGATTTGGAAACAATTGACGTGTCGGGCGATGCGTATCAAAACCAGAACGGCAACCATTTGATGTTTTATATCGAAAAGAGCATTGGAGTTCCGTTTACCGATGGCGAAAAATGCTTGGATCCGGACGAGTTAAACTTCCATTATTTGGGCTTACAACAAGTAGTGTACAACCGTATTCCGGATGATTATAGTTTTGCTTCGAATCGGATGTTAGTTTCGGCAGGTATTAGCGGCACAAAAAGAGATATAAATGATGATTCTAATAGCCCTTACCATTGCTTGATTCACGATGGTTTGTTTACATACGGCAATAGGGTAAATATTATCAATTTACCTGACGAACGGGAAGAATTACCCAATTTGGATTAATACGGATAAGACTTGAAAACTACAAGAAGCACAGGATTTTTGTATGGTGCTAATACGGTTTGTATTAAATTTTTAAACTAAAAACAGTTTTTATGAAACAATTTTATTTTTTTTGTTCATTATTATTGTTTTCTATTTTTTGCTCCGCTCAAGGTTTTGAGTTTGCAATTGATGGAGAGGGTACGCAATCTCTCAACTGGGGAGGGTTGGATTCCGAAGGTAATGTATTGTTTGTGGGTTTTATGAATGATGCTCCTGAGCTTCCCTACGACGGCTTGATAGTGAAGGTTTTTCCCGACGGCAATTACAGCAGTTTTCGCTACAACAATCCTGTCTATTCGGATATCTGTTTTATATCCATAGATATTTTACCTGACGATCGTTATTTTATTATAGCAAGTGTCGTCAATGATCAAACGGATAATATACTGGTTTTGATTTTCAACAGCGATTTAGAGGTACTGTCTGAAAAGTTGTATGCATTAGATGATTCCTATAGTAATTTAGGCAAGGTATCAACGGCTATTGCTTCAGACGGTAATATTGTAATGGCTACGGTGGCTACAGCTACGGGTGATTACCGTTATGGTATACTTTTTTACAAGTTCAGTCCCGAAGGCGATACCTTATTTACGCGTGCAGACTACTACGAGCCACGACAGCAAGCTCTTCTTTGGTTTAGCCGTATTCCGGATAGTGATGAGCTACTGCTGGTTGCCCGTAGATTATCCAATTTGAGCGGCAGGATAGAGTTTTGTTATTTCGACAATGATTTGAACCTACTTGACAGCCATGTCATACCGTCTGTACCATCGCTCGAAGTTAATGTTAGAGACCCTGCTCATGTAACTCATTGGCTGAACGATCAGGAGTTTTTGATGAGTTGCTATACGTCCTTTAAAGATAATCCTCCTTTTTCTGAGCAAGACCTTACGGTGTACCGTTTGAGCCGTGAAGCTGTTTTTTTGGACACTTTGCGTATTGTACGTCCCGATACAATTGACTATCCGGCATCGTATGAGAGCATGGCTTATGTGAACGACAGCACGATTTATGTGGCAGGTCAGACAAGCCATAACGACCCTTTGGTAACTCCTGAACTCGTGAGTGTTTTCTTGATTGATGCCGACTTAAATTTGTTGGGACGCTACGACTACGGTGGTGATTTGAACTACTGGCCTAAGAGTGTCATTGCCACAGCAGACGGCGGCTGCATGGTTGTGTCCAATCGTGCCAAAGAATACCCTGGAGGAGGTCTTTATTATAATTTAGATGCACACATCAAGAAAGTAATGCGCGAAGACATTGCATTGTATTCGATCGGGTTGTCGGAATCGGCGGGCGTTTCTTCTGTAACGATTCAAGCATATCCGAATCCTGTCCGCGATTTGTTTCATGTTCGTTTGCCTATTTCAGTCGAAGGCACTTCGGCGCGCTTTGTTATTTATGATCTTCAGGGTCGCAAGGTTTACGACAGCCGACTCAGCGGCAAGGGCAATTTGTTGACGATGGATTTGTCGAACCTGCCTTCGGGTGCGTATACATACCGCTTGCTGCACGCTGAAGCACCTATTGGCAACGGTAAGTTTATCAAAGAATGATTGTCTTGTACTAAACAAACTAATTAACTAAATAAAAATCAAAACACAAAAAATTTAATGCGATGAAACCCATTCTTATTTCTTTTTTCTCATTTCTTTTCTTTATATTTATTAAAATCAACACACTACATTCGCAAACCTGTGTTTATTGTACAGGTTCCAGTGTGAACAATACCTCAAGTTCGATAGGCGGAAACAATACGCTTTCAGGCACTTATAGCACGGCTATTGGTCGTTATTTAAGTACGACAACAAAACAAAGCATTGTTATCGGTAGCGGAGCCTACATATCCGGTATTACTTATCCGCTTGTCAATAATATAGCAAATTCATTGATGATTGGCTTTGGTCGTCCGGATCCCACCATATTTGTATCATCAGGTAGCTATAGTCCGATCGGAGGGCAGGAAAGCTTAGGTAAAGTAGGCATTCAAACAATAAACCCTGAAGCCATACTCCATGTCAACGGTGATTTTCAGGTCGGTACCGGTGCAATTTTTGTAAGTATAAATAACAGACAGGCAAAAGTACGTTTATACAATAGCATAAGTGCTTTAGGCATAAATAATGTTTCGGATTCTGCCGTTTCGTTTGGTAAGGGTAATGAGAGTAGCGGGTTATTTTCTTTTGTATCCGGATTGAACTCGGTCGCCACAAACGAGGGTTCTGTTTCGTTTGGTCGTGATAATCAAAGTATCGGGAAACATTCTTTTGTGACCGGCTTAAACTCGGTTGCCAGTGAAGAACAATCGGTGGCGATGGGGTTGTGTGTAGCATCTACGGCTCCAGCATCCTTCGCCATGGGACGTTTTGTAAAAGCAACGGCGAGCAACTCCTTTATCATAGGCGGTGGCTTAGGTCCAAATAACTATCTGACTAACAATAATACAGGGTCGTTTATGGTGGGATTCAACAGCAACAAACCGACATTCTTTGTGGAAAAAGCACCAGCAGGAGGAAGCCGTACTGGTAAAGTCGGTATAGGCGATGTTGCCGCTCCGACAGCCAAACTTCACATAAAAGCCGATAGTCAGGAACCTGCAACCTTGCGTTTAGAAGCTACGGGAACAAGCACAAACGCCTATTCACATATCTACTTGACAAACGACCACGCTATCCGTGCGGCAGCATCGCAACACTTCTACTTTACAACGCCTACAAACAAACACTTCATATTTGAAAACGGTAATGTAGGAATCGGCGTTGCCAATCCCACTTCAAAATTGCACATAAGCGGCGATGTAAACGCTACCGGATCATTGACGGTAGGTAGTAACGTTGTTTTTACAAACCTGAAAAGCACCGAGTCAAAAATGTTGGTCGTTAATACCAACGGAACACTTTCATCGGAAACAATCCCGATCGGATCAGGTTTCGATTACACAGCAACACAAAACATCAACATGAACGGCTACTTAATTGTCAACGGAACTGCCGGTACAAACGGCATTTTTGTAACAACAAATGGTAGCGTAGGCATTGGCACAACAGTGCCCGGAAACTATAAGCTATCTGTCAAAGGTGGCATTATTGCCGAATCAATCAAGATTGTTCAAAGTGTACCGGCATCCGACTTTGTTTTTCTTCCAGATTATAAACTCATGCCTTTGTCGGAATTGGAAACTTACGTAAAAACACACCATCACTTACCCGAAGTGCCTTCTGCCGAAACCTTTATCGAAGAAGGTTATGACATTGGGCGGATGGACGATTTGCTTTTGCGAAAAGTAGAAGAACTGACACTTTACATTATTCAGCAACAAAAAGAAATCGAAGCATTAAAACAACAGTTGCAAGAAAAACAATAAAAAGAATCTTATAGATTCTTTATTAATTAATTCCAAAAACACGATAACGATGAAAAGAAAAACATTTGTGCAAATGCTACTATTTGTTGTCTTTCTACTTCTGATGCAACACGTTCATGCGCAAAATTATATGTTCTACTTTGATTACGATGCCAGTGGCAACCGCATTCACCGTTGGTGGGCAGAAATGGAACAAATGAAAAGCAGCGAAAGCTTGCCGTTTACGCTTTCCGACACGATACCGGAATCGCTACTGGACAGCACCTCGGTCTACCCGAATCCTACACGAGGCTCGCTCACTGTATCGTTAGCCGAAAATCCGGAACAAGGCGTGCAATACCATCTATACGATCAGCGGGGACAAATTTTGGAACAGGGAAAACTCTACAAAACCACGACATTGCTTGACATTGGTTCCTACCCCGACGGCCTCTACTTTTTGCTATTGATAGCCGATCGGTCGTCGACAACCTACAAAATCATCAAACTACTGTAGAAAACCGACAGACAACCAAAATGAAAACCAGATAACATGATAAATTCAAAACACAAGGGGAAACACCTTCTCACTATACTGCTATTGATACAAGCAACGGTACTGTTAGGCCAACACCATCAGGGCGTGTCATTCACATTAAATCAGCCTCTTCCTGTCGGGCATCACCTTTACGAAGCCAGCGAATTTATCGAACTGAATCCCGGATTTGAATTTACAGCCTCCAATACCAACAATTCATTCGAAGGCATTATCAATCCGTATATGATTATTCCGCCAGCAGAAGGCGAGATAGGCGGTCCGTTAGCCGGTGATAACGGCGTGGTCGGGAGTATTGCTGGAAGTGCTTCTGTTTTAGACAACGGCGTATTTTCGTATTCATTCTCAATAGCGGTACCTCCGGGAAGAGCAGGAATGACACCAGAAGTTTCATTAAATTACAACAGCAATGGACCTAATGGCACCGTAGGACTTGGTTGGTCTATTGGATCCTTATCCATGATTTCTCGTACTTCGCCGACTTATTATCATAGTGCAAATCATATAGCATTAGCTGGAGGAGAAGCATTGTCTTCTGAGCTTGTGTTAGATGGCGTAAGATTAATAGCACAAGGAAATAACGAATATAGAAAAGAATATGATGATTTCTCACAGATTAAGGAAATTTCAGAAAATGGATGGACTCGTTATCAGGTAAAAACAAAATCAGGACTGATATATGAATATGGAAGAACTCATAATTCGTATCAAATAGCTAGAAATTTTGTACCTCCTACTACATCAAAGACTTTTTCATATTACTTATCATCTGTTAAAGATCTTTATGAAAATTCGATTAATTATAGTTATAATCATAATTGGACAACGGGTGAAAACTATTTAGAGAAGATAACTTATCTTGACAACGAAATTTTGTTTTGTTATGACAATGCGGCAGGAAAATCAGTAACCCATATGGGTTTCACTCTTCCAATGCATATAGAATGTAAAAAAATATTGAAAGAGATACACTGCAAACATAAGAGTGAAGTTGTTCGAAAATATGTGTTGGATTATGAAGAACGCTATGTAGCTGGCGATGAGGAAAATGTTATTTATTTGCTTCGATCGGTAGAAGAAATAGCAGCTAATGAGCAAATAAACAAAACACGATTTACATGGGAAGAAGAAATAGATTACGCATATAAATCAAAACCAATAATGTATAAGTTGCCTGTAAGTGTGCAGAATTCTGATGATTTTACAATGATCTATGGTAATTTTTATGGAAAAACAACGATGGATGCCATGGTCTTTTATCAAAAAAGAACTGGACGTTTCCTTCTTGAAGGAAAAGGAGACTCCCTTATCTTTAGAGGTGGGCATTATGAAAAAGATACGATAATACGAGAGACCCGTTATAATATTGAAAAAGATGAACAAATAACACTCGATATTAATGGTGATGGTTTTGATGATTTCATTTATTATGAAGTTAGAATCAATAATCCCGAGAACACGGGAGACAATAGGTTGATTTTGTACATAAATATTAACGATGGAGCTGGCGGTTTCTTTGAGTATAGAAAAGAAGAAATAGGTACATACATACAAGTTATACCCGGTGATTTTAATGGTGATGGAAGAGCCGATATTTTATTACGAAATTATTATGGTGTCTTACAGTTGTTCCTCAGTGATCCAGATTATGCAGATCAAGGTCATTTAGACGAAAAATATTTTTATCATGATGGGATATACCTCCCCCATAGCTTCGATGTTTTTCCAGGACATTTCATGGGAGATCACCGTACGCAACTGTTGGCAAGAGGAAAACGATACCCAGGAACTCCCGAAGAACAATGGGAACAATTTGTTTATAGAATCAAGAAAAGATCAGGCTATGAAGACGAATACCAAGGTGAAAGATATAATATAAATGAAGGTATTGATTTAGATCCTTACAGTTGTGATTTTATGTTGCTTGGCGATCTTAATGGTGATGGTAAAAGTGACATCGTCAAAGGATCTATAACATCAAATGTGGGAAATTCTAGTTATTTTGTTCACCATATAGAAACAGAAACATATCAATCGTATAGAGATGATTTTGAAGATTATAAAACCATAACAATAACCTCCATTCCTGTTGATAAAAGCTATATGGTGAGTAATGGTATAAGTCAAACACTTATAGATGAATCCTCAAAAAAAATGTTCTGTGCCGATTTTAACGGAGATGGTCGATGTGATATTTTGATTCAGTGCAATCTTTTATATGCTAGATGGGAATACAATCAATATATAATAACTCGCACAGATCCATTGACAATAATTTTGTATGCAAATAAATCAGGAACTTCTTTTTCTAAAAAAGTCATTAAAGGAACAGGAACACTTTATCCCGATTGTATTCCATTTGATTTTAATGGCGATGGAGCATCTGAGCTAATGTATGCGAAAATAAAATATGGTATGATTCCCCGATATGAATTTTCTACGGACAGTTATAGGATTACACTTGTTACAAATGGATTAGGAAGAGCAACACAAGTAAAATATAAATTCTTATCCGATAGTACTATTTATACACCTTCAACCGATACCACGTCTTATCCTTACGCTCCTTTGACAACACCTTATCCAGCAGTAAGCGAACTTATTGTTGATAATGGTGTAGGGAATGATACGATTCGTTATCGGTATGAAGGAGGACTTGTGCATATGCGTGGGCATGGTTTTTTAGGATTTAAGAGAAGAATTATTACAAATCTTACGAAAGATGTAAGAGAAGTTATAGATTGCCGTTTGTATGATGAAGCACCGTTTTTGTTGCCGCAACAAACACATAGTTATCAAAATTCTTCAGGAATATTGTTAAACAAAACGGTTACAAATTATAAATTGACCAATACGACCGGAAAGTTAAATTATTTTGTAGCACTTAAAGACAGAACGGAATACAATTACGACAATTTTGCCGGACTGGGTATTTATTCAAGCAGCAAATACACCATAGATGACTATG
Organism: Lentimicrobiaceae bacterium; assembly: GCA_031262365.1. Lineage (GTDB taxonomy): Bacteria > Bacteroidota > Bacteroidia > Bacteroidales > F082 > JAISHW01. The sequence continues at coordinate 23,801 of JAISHW010000031.1, read as the reverse complement.
ATAATTTTGGAAATGCACTGAAAACAACGCAAAAATATTATAAAGGAACCGATAGTCTTGTGCATACAACCACGAGCCAAAACACTTATAATAACTACACAGAAGGTAAATGGATTTTAGGACGTTTGTCTCGAACAAAAACAACATACGAAACCGCTGGCGCAGCACCAATTGACAAAAGAGTTGCGTTTGTTTATTATACCGAAGGCTTGCACGACGGCATGTTGCGAAAAGAAATTACAGAGCCCGATTCGGATAAACCTGTTACAAAAGAATATATATACGACTCGTACGGGAATATTACCGTATCTAAAATCAGTGCTCCAGGAATGCAAACACGCATTGATTCATCGTTTTATGATCATAATGACCCAAATCCTAAGGGTAGATTTCTCACAAAACGCATCAATGCGGAAGGGCATGTCGAAGAAAAAGTTTTTGACACAAAAAGCGGTAACGTTACAACTATTACCGATCCGAACGGTAATGTAACACGCCTATTTTACGATTCGTTCGGGCGGCATGTTCGAACACTCACCCCCGATGGTAACCAAACTGTGAGTGCATTGCGTTGGGCATCAGATAATGACGATTATGCTCCTACTGATTCGAGATATTACGTTTGGTCGCAATCATCGGGTTCATTACCTGTACGAACCTATTATGATTGTGCAGGGAAAGAACTCCGCACGGTAAGTTTTAATTTTTCGGGAGCGGCTGTCATTGTCGATACGAAATATGACGCGAAAGGGCGTGTGGTAAGAAAATCAGAACCTTATTATCCCGGTAGCGATAGTATTTATTATTCCAAATTAGAATACGATACATTGTGGCGTGTCAGTAAAACAATTGCTCCTTCGGGTGCCGAAACAAAATTTTCATACAGCGGTCTGACAACTACAGTCAAAAATGCGCATCTGAATGAAAGTAAGAAAACGGTAAATCCTCAAGGTTGGCTTGTCGAAACGGAAGATGCTTTAGGAGGTAAAATAATTCATTCGTATTTTAGCGATGGCACGCTGCACACTACAAAAGTGAAAAATTATGAGGCAACGGCACGTACGTATAATTATGATATATTTGGAAACATGATTTCCTATCACGATGCTTCTCAAGGTGCAAAAAAATACGCCTACAATCCGTTTGGCGAACTCATTTATGATGTCAATGCGCAAAACGATACCACGTTCTATACCCAATATGATAAACTAAGCCGTTTGCGCGAAATGCGTACGCCCGACGACACCGTAACATGGGTATATGATCAACAGAAAATAGGCGTATTGGATAGCGTTTATGGCTCGAAACACCGGATGGCTTATACATACGACAACTTGCTTCGTGTGCTGTCTGTTAAAGAAACAATAGAAAACGAAATGTTTACAACCTCCTATTCGTATGACCAATACAATAGAGTAGATGAATTGACTTATCCTTCGGGATATGCCATAAAAAACATGTACAACGAATACGGATACCAAAACAAAATTCTCGAACGAAGTACTTCCAAAGTATTGTGGCAGGCAATGGAAGCCAATGCCCGCAACCAGATTACGAAAATAAAACTGGGGAATAATATCACACAAAATCTTTATTATGACCCTATTACCGGTCTTATAAGAGAAGAGGTAGCAAACGGTTTGCAAGACAATTTATATGACTGGGATTATCTGAGAAACCTGACTTTTAGAAGTACGTTTGATAGAAAAGAAGAAACTTTTGAATACGACCCGCTTAATCGATTGGAAAAAATCTATCATGATAACGAACTAAAACAGTCGATAACGTACGATGCCTTAGGAAACATTACCTACAAATCGGATGTAGGCGATTATCAATACAACGACAGCAACAATCCGTACAAACTTACGGCAATCAACGATAATTCAGCATTGATATCGCACGATAACCAGCGGGTCGATTACAATTACTTCAACAAAGTAAGCCGTGTTGCCGAACACGATCCCAGATGGCCGAGTAGAATAAAACGGCAGTTGGATCTTTCTTACGGAATCGACAAACAACGGATAAAACAGGTAACCATTGATCGTACCAATTTTTCGACAAAAGAAAAATACTACGTAGGCGGTATCTATGAAAAAGAAAACAACCAATTGGCAATTACCAAAACACATTATATAACAGCTCCGACAGGTCTGGTAGCCATATTGGAATATAAATCGGGAGGAGGTTCTTCCATTGTTATTGATAGCCTGATAGTAGGAGGTAATATTTCTATAGCCGATACGTTAGATGGCATTGCGCTTCCTCCGGAACCGTTAAGTTCTTATAGATTACTGTATGTACTTACCGATCATTTGGGATCGATACAGGTATTGGCAAGCGAAAACGGAATGTTGATAGAAGAACTCAGCTATGATGTCTGGGGAATGCGCCGTGACCCCATTACGCTCGAAGCTTATTTGGGTAGCGATTCGCAAACACCGCTCGGATTTACCGGGCACGAACATCTCGACCTCTTTGCACTGGTGAACATGAACGGACGCATGTACGACCCTGTGTTGGGACGTTTCTTAAGCCCCGACCCCATACTGCAATATCCGAACTACACCCAAGGACTGAATCCGTACGCCTATTGCCTCAACAATCCGCTGCGCCATACTGACCCTACCGGACATTTTACCATTAGTAACAGTGCCGGATGGAAAATATTCGGGACAATAGGTGCTGCGCTTACAATAATGATAGCGCCTTACTCCATATTTGCCGCATCTGTCGTTTCAGGAATCCTTCAGTATTGTACAGCTTCTACACTGAAAGCTACGCCAAAACAAGCTATAGCACAGGGATTTTCTTCGGCGGGTCTGACATTTTTATCGCATTTTGCCGTGTCGAAAATAGGGCAGATTTTCGACAAAGGGCTTCCCGAATTTGCTAATGAAGTAGGACGTGCTTTGGCACACGGGACTTTTAACGGAGGATTGCGAGTAGTACAAGGTGGGCGGTTCGAGCATGGTTTTATGAGCGGTATGGTTTCTTCGCTTGGCGGCAGCATGCTGCAAAATAGGAGCATGTCAGCAGGTTCGCAAGTGGCTCTATCGGCTGTGTTGGGCGGCACCGCCGAAGCACTTGGCGGCGGCAAGTTTGCCAATGGTGCCATTACGGGTGCTTTTGTGATGCTGTTTAATCATCTGTCATATCCTCCTCAAAGAGGTAATTATACACCTGAGTCATTAACGGACGAGCAAATAGAACAACTTACTGAGAAAGTAAAAGCAATGCTGGAAAAAAATAGAAAAGCTTATGCTAATCCGGATTTAGAAGCACCTAATCCTGTTAGGATATCAGAGAAAAATGGTATAGATTTTACTATTGATGGTATCTCTTTTGAAGGGGTGAAAGGATTTCGTCATCAAAATTATGGAGCGCGAAATGTTGAAATTAAGGTTGGGTCAGAAACTTATTATGTGGATATTGTATATTCGCCTAATAGTCAAAATAACATTGTTACAATAGTTGAAATAACTGGCAAAACAGACTATACTATTGGTGGACGTATATTGTTTAGACAGAATGATAAAACTCAGAATCAATATCTTCTTCAAATAGAATTTAAAAGCAAAGAAGATCGTATGAAATTTTATAATTATGCTACAGGAGTCACGAATTAAAATTAACACGAATGAAAAAGAAATGGATTATTAGAATCATACTGTTTGTAACTATGTTGTTTCTGATAGTTTTATTAATAAAAGACTATAAAAAATATCATTATTATAAAACAGTAGATTTTTATCCTTTAGAGGGTGCTTACTGGGATATTATAGATTATTACATGAAAGATCCTGTCGCAGAAGAAGTAATCGAACAAGTTGTCGCCGAATATTTTGATTCTAGAGAAGAAGGTTTAAAATGGTATAAAACATTGCCATTATATGAAGATGGATTAGCTATTTTAAATGATAGAATGGATTCCATGTCTTTAATTGTTTCAATGGGGAAATACAGTAAAGTACAGAAAAATTCACGTTTAAAAACACAAGATGAGCTTACGTTTTTAGATTATTTATGTGGTGATAATATTATTTTATATCCAGCAATGAAATTTTTCCCATGTATAGGTAATCATTTTCTTTCTTTATTGTTTAAATCGGATATTTTGATAAATCCTTATGATGAAAAGAATGATAGTTTATATCAATTTCTACAATTAAATAGGACAAATCATTTACGTGGAAAATTATCAAAGCAAATGGGGGCTATAAGTTTTTATAAAGGAGAATATATTACTTACAACATAAAAGGCACTTTTGAAGATGGCGAATTGTATTTTGATGTGGTATGTGAGCCCATTCCTGAATTTGCCGATCAGCAATTGTTAGAACAGCTATTAGATAGTTTAAAACAAAGCCTGAATCAGTCCTTTTTCTCCGATAAAGTAGATTATTTTTATTTTCCACTACTATTGCGCCCATTTGATAGAGAAGAATATGATACAATACAAAATAAATATCAGAATCGTAATTCTCTTGGAGCACCTTTTCTTAAGCGTCAATTGAAACAATTGAAGACGGGTTCTGATGTTATACGATTTCTTAATTTCGGATCAGAGGTGAAAGTTGATTTATGAAAAATATTCACCGAATTATCCCGAAGGTTATTGGGATCGTTTCTTTCAACGTCAATTGAAACAATTGGGAACAGGATATGAGGTAATGCGATTTTATAGTTTTGGAGAAGAAATGGAGGTTATTTTATGAAAAATGGATTAATCGAAGAATAAATTTCCGTTGAAATATTTAGTGACAATTATGTACAAAACAATGTAGCTTTTTCGGTTATGAGCAATGGCTCGGTTGTTATGTTGGCCGTGCTTGGCGGCGGCAAGTTTGCCAATGGTGCCGTTACTGGTGCTTTTGTGATGTTGTTTAATCATTTGCAGCATGAGCCGGATAAAAATGCTGTTAAAGCAAAGGAACGACAAGGGATTAAGAAGTCTACATATTATCTTCGTTTTGATGGAAAAGAATTGCATGTTATTGATCCTGTAGCGAAAGATAAGATATATAGTACATCAGCTACCTCTGGCAAAGAAGTCGGTATGAATAATATTGATTATCAAGACATTCCGTTTATTGGTCCAATTCCAGAAGGAATTTATAGTTTTGAAAATACAAATTGGCAGTCTTTGACAAAATGGCAGCAATACAAGCGGTTATTAGCTGGAGGCGATTGGGGATCTCATAATGTACGATTAGATATCGTTGTAAATAATTCAACTAGAAATGGATTTTTTCTACATGGAGGAATCTTCAAAGGTTCTGCAGGTTGTATTGATGTCGGATCAAATATTGGAAGAATATATGAGCTTACTAAAGATCAGAAGATCACATACATTTTTGTTTATTATAAATGATTTAATTTATGAAATTAAAAATAATTATAGCGGAAATAGTCTTTTTTGTTTTACTATTTTTCCTTAAGTTTATTTTTTGTACTCAATGTGATGAAGGAGTAGAGCGTGTCTTTTATATTCAGAGTAGTATAGAAATATTGCTGAAATTATTATTATTATTATTATTATCAGTTGTTTTATGTTGCTTTATTTTAAAATCTAGGAGAATGATTTATACTTCTTTTTGGATAGCCCTGTCTTTATGTTTTTTATTTGAAATATCAAAATATATTAAACATTTATTTGGTTTTTTGCCATACTATGGTGATGTTCCTCTGAGCATAAGTATCCTTCTTTCCTTTGTAACAGCATTTATCTATGCGTTTATTATGTGTTTATTATGCTTATTTATTAAAAAAATAAAAAAATAAATTTTTATTTATGCGGATGCTGCAGGGTGGGAGGTTCGAGCATGGTTTTATGAGTGGTGTGGTTTCTTCGCTTGGCGGCAGCATGATGCAAAATAGGAGCATGTCGGCAGGTTCGCAAGTGGCTATGTCAGCAGTATTAGGCGGCACCGCCGAAGCACTTGGCGGTGGCAAGTTTGCCAATGGTGCCATTACGGGTGCTTTTGTGATGCTGTTTAATCATTTGCAGCATGCAGTAGATAATAAAAACAAAGAAAAAGGAAACTCTGTTTCAGAAACAACTATAGAAATAGCAGAGAATGACCCTTATACATTGACTATTGAAATGCAAAGAATTGCAGAGTCTTCTGACGCTACATTAAGTGAATTTACTGCATTCGGACCTGTTCCTTATGCGGTAGTTACTGGCTATATATTAGAGCCAGGTGGACCATCTACTACAGCATCAGGTCAAGATCAGAGAATTCCTGCAGGAACCTATTCAGTAGATCCTTATAGTAGTAAAACATATAAAGATAATTACATTATTTCAAATGGTTTAGTTTCTCCGGATAGGCATATTTTAATTCATGTTGGAAATTATCATTCAAACACAGCGGGTTGTTTATTACCAGGAAGTTCATATAGTAAAGTCGGGGGTAACTATGCAGTATGGTCAAGTGGAGAAAAATTTAAATCTTTACGCTCTTTACTTGGTACAAAAGGAGCAACTTTATATATTTACGATATTCAATAGTTTAATTATTTAAAAAGAATAATATGAGAAAAATAACATTAATTAGTCTGATAATATTTGCCTCATTTGTGCTGAATGGACAAATGCCTGTTTCGAGCAAGAAATTCATAGAGAAAAATCTATCGGAAAATGATAAAGAAAAAATCGAACTTTCAGTGTTTGATAAGATGAACTTTAGTAAAATCTGGTTGGAAAATCAAAATGCAGTTATAGGATATATAGGAGAGGATTACCAACGAATATATGTGTATTTTATTTCAATAATTAAAGATTTTAGAAAAGAAAATGAATACTATATATATGGTAAATCAAAGGTAAAAAGCAATGTATGCGATTTTCAAGGAAAATTTAGAATTATAGATGCGTATAAAATAAATGATTCAGAGCAAGATCTTTTATATGAAGAAGCATTAAAACAAGGAGATCAAGAAGTAGCTGATAGATTTGGGAAAATAAAGGGCTTTGTTTTAACAGAATATCTTTTATTTGAAAATCCTGAACAAAATGGGAGTGGTTTCTTTACTGGAGTTATAAAATCAAGTTTTTACATCGAAAAAGAAACATTGTTTTTTGATGATTTAGATTTAGGATATAGTGATAATTATTCTAATAATCAATTTGTTGGTATTTGGGAGAGTTATATGTCTTCAATTCAAAAAAAATGTAACTGGGGGACGTATAGAGTGCCTTATGCGGGTGATCTAGATATTGGCGTTGCTGAGTTTTCTCCTAACCCTAAATACATGAAAAACGGCTGGGATACCTATCATCAACCTTATCATCAATCAGAAACATTGAAAGAAAAACATGGATGGTGGAAATAATAATAAAATCATAACACATAAAATAGTAAGCAGGGGCTTCGCTTGGCGGCAGCGCAATGCAAAACACGAACATGTCGGCAGGTTCGCAGGTGGCTCTATCGGCTGTGCTTGGCGGCACCGCCGAAGCACTTGGCGGCGGCAAGTTTGCCAATGGTGCCATTACAGGTGCTTTTGTGATGTTGTTTAATCATTTGCAGCATGAGGGACAAAATAAAAAGTTAGAAGGAGATCGTCCTCAAAATAATGGAGAACCTGTATATACAATGGATGAGTTTATTAATGAAAACAAAGGATTAACAAGAGAAGAAATAGTAAATCAACGAAAAAATAGAAGTGTTACATTTTTAGATTCTCAAGAAGGAGTACCTAATATGCGATATGTTATTAATCCTCAAGATGGAGAAATATTAGATATGAGACATATGCTAATTGTTGGGAAAAAGCCTACAATAGTAGGAAATCTTATTGAGTTCGGGCAGTGGATAATGGGTAGTCCGAGTGGAATGAATATGCAAGATTTTTATTCAAATTTCGTTGGATCACAATTTTATAGACAATACAATCCGGTACAAGAATTTTTTAAACCAACTACTTTTACAGATCAAATGCAAAAGTTCTTTTACGGGCCTAAAAAAGTTATACATCATTAATTTATACAGTATGATAACATATTTCAGTAAGAAAGTAATATTTCTAATAATCACATTTATTAGCGTTGTATTTATCGTTATTTGCCATATTCCAACTTCATGTAAAGCAAAAAGGAATGTGAATAATTCTTTAAAAATAGAGATTGGGATGTCTAAAAAAGACGTTTTACAGATTATGGGAGTGCCTGATGCAAAGCAAATCTCGTTTTTTAATACTACAATACAATGTATTACTATGAGCCACCATTTGCGGCATCAGAAGGCATTTATATACAATTTGATTTTGATACAGATAAGGTAAATCGAATAATACCATTTGAATAACCATCTTTATATATTCTCGCAATGCAAAACACGAACGTGTCGGCAGGTTCGCAGGTGGCTCTATCGGCTGTGTTGGGCGGCACTGTAGAAGCACTTGGCGGCGGCAAGTTTGCCAATGGTGCCGTTACTGGTGCTTTTGTGATGTTGTTTAATCATTTGCAACATGAGCCGGATAAGAAAAAGGTTGAATCTAGGGCGCGGTATTATAAAAATTTAAAAGAAGGTATTTTGGATTTTTAGAGGCTCCCTTTACAGTAAATTAACCAATTCGCTCAATTTTTGAATGATAGGAAGTCCTGTTTTTTGAAGTCTTTCGTGCGAATAATGTCCTCCACTATACAAGATACATTGAAATCCGCATGTTGCAGCAACTTCGGCATCGTGTGTTGTATCGCCAACTAAAAGGCATTCATCAGGCGCATGATTCAGTTTCTGAACAAAAGTTTTTCCCAAATCAATTTTTCCGCCTCCTAAATGGTTATCAATGCCGTTGATACTCGTCATATACCTGTGTAAATCAGATTTTTGAGTCATTTCAAACAGCAAATGCTGTTCCATTGCCGAAAGAACGTGTTGCGAATACCCTTTTTGATGCAGTTGTTGCACCGTTTCCAAACTATCGTCGAAAAGAGACATATTAGGAATGTGCAATTTATAAGCATCCATAAAAGCGGTACCAACCAATTCGAAAGGCTCGTTGTCAAAATCAAATCCGATGTCGCTGTAATAATCTTTTACCGGAAACCGAAAGATTTGTTTGTAATACTGCTTGCTAAGGAGCGGCAAATTTCGTTCACCAAGCAGTTCGTTCATTGAATGAATCGAAAGATCGACATCATTTAATAAGGTGCCGTTCCAATCCCAAACAATGGTTTTTATTGGCTTTTTTAGCATTTTTAGGGGCAATTTCTCACGTAATCATCCATATTTTGCCGACCGTATTCTTCTGCTTTTTTGTAATAATAGCAGGATTTATCGTAATCGTTTCGATAGCTGTAAATATTACCAAGATTAAAATAAGGGTCGGCATAATCAGATTTTATCTCAATGGCTTTCATATAATCCACAATCGCTTCGTCCCACTTGTGTTGATTGAATTTTACGGTGCCGCGACGATAATAAGCCTCATACGAATCTTTATCGTATTTGATTGCTTTGTCGAAACATGCTTCTGCTTCTTTGAATCGCGATTGATATGCAAGATTAATGCCTTTCTCGATTTCAGAAAATGCTTTTCGAGGATTATCACAACTTGGAAATAAAATGCAGGCAACAATTAAAATGAACCCAAAAAAAATATGTTTATACATGCTATATATTTATTTTTTTTATTGTTTATCAGTTAAATAACTGATATTTGACTTCTTCAAAAGTTTTACGAAGATACACAATTGCTCCGAAACGAATCATTTTGACTTTCAAAAAATTTTCATACCCGCAGGTCGTCAACCTGTGGTAGAAAATGCCTCATTGCTTATTCGTACAATGGATTCCTGCCTTCGTCGGAATGACTTTTTCGTCCTTGTCATGCCGGTGTTGCCGTTTAATCGCTCTCGGTCGCAAGTCTTGATATTGAAATTTTTAGAAGTCCCCTTGCTTCATTCCGAAAACTGATGAATGATTTCGGTTACTTTAGCGATGACTTGCTGTAACTTTTTTTTGTTTTTTGCTTCGGCTATAAATCGCAAGTAAGGCTCAGTATTCGATTGCCTGATACTGAACCACCAATCATCGTAATCCAAACGATAACCATCAAAATCGTAATATGTTAGTGGTTCTTTTTCGTTGCTGAAATAATCACGCACGGCATCCATTGCCTCCTGTTTACGCTCAAGTTTAAAATTGATTTCGCCCGAATTATAGTACGGCGATATTTTTTTTATTATTTCCGAAAACGAAATGTTTTTAGCTTTAAAAGCAGACAATAAATCCAATACAATAATTGCGGCTAAAATTCCTGAGTCGGAATAATAAAATTCGCGGAAATAATAATGTCCGGCGACTTCGCCACCATAAACGCCGTCTAATTCGCGTAGTTTATTCGCTGCATAAGCCCTTCCTACGCGCCATGTTTCGACTTTAGCACCAAATTGCGCTAAGTATTCGGGAACCGCTCTCGAACTTCTGATATCGCGCAACACAATACCTTTTTCGTGTTTTTGTTCGAAAAAATAATGTCCCAAAAACGCAATAATTAAATCAGGTGCTACGAAGTTTCCTTTTTCGTCGATAAACATCACGCGGTCAGCATCGCCATCGAAAATCACGCCTACATCACATGATTTTTCGCAAACGAGTTTTTTTATTTGTTCTTGATTTTCAGGCTCTAACGGATTCGGTTCATGATTCGGAAATGAACCATCAGGCGTGTTGTTAATATAAAAAGGTGTATCGCCAAGTATTTTTTTGATAAACAGACTCGCCATGCCGTTGCTCGAATCCACACCGATTCTCAAGTTGCTGATATCTTTCAAATATGTTTTCATAAAAGCAACATAATCAGTACTCAAGTCAATCTGAGAAATTGTTCCGCGTTTTGCGGCAGGCGTAATTACCCGATCCGATTCGACAAGTTTTTCCAACGCATTTAATCCGTTTTCATAACCGATCGGTAGCGCATTCGGTCCTGAAACTTTCAATCCGTTGTGATCTTTCGGGTTGTGCGAAGCGGTGATCATAACCGATGCCTGATAGCCGAAGCGAGCCGTACTCCAATAAATCATTGGTGTGGTTGTCAAACCCGCATCAACAACATGTGCTCCGGAATCGACAATTCCTTTTGATAAGGCTTCGAAAATTTCGTCGGACGAAAGTCGCACATCACGACCAATCAGAACGGTATCGGCATTCAGTATCTTCGGCAGAAAAAACCCGATACGATACACGGCTTCAACATTAAAATCGACATTCCATTTACCACGAATATCGTATGCTTTAAAAGCTTTCATAAGTGTTATTTTTTGATGTTTAAACGATCGAGGGCACGACGGTACTTTCTGGCATTTTGCTCGTGTTGCGCATTTGTTGTCGCAAAACTATGGTATCCGTTCAAATCTTCGTGTGCACAGAAAAAATAATAGGTATGGTTTTCGGCATTCAAAACGGCATTCATTGCCGCTATCGACGGAATACCAATCGGTCCTGGAGGTAATCCTGTGTATTTGTAGGTATTGTAAGGCGATTCAATATTTTTGTGAACATCTAAAACACGTCGGATTTCGTAATCATTTGCTGCAAAAATAAGTGTAGGGTCAGCCTGTAAATACCAACCGGACTTCAATCGGTTCAAATAAACGCCAGCAATACGAGCCATTTCGTCTGTTTTGCTCGTTTCACGATCGACTATAGAAGCCAAAATACTGACTTCGATAGGTGTCAGTTTTTTTTCAACGGCTTTTTCTTTGCGACTGGTAGTCCAAAAACGATGATACTCTTGGAGCATTCGCGAAACAAATCCGTTTGCATCGGTAGTCCAGTAAAATTCATACGTATTAGGCAAAAACAAAGCCATAATGGTTTCTTTGTCGAAACCGATTTGATTGACAAAATCAGCATCTTGAAGTAATTGTACAATTGCTGCCGAATCGGCTTCGATTTGCTTCGAAACTACTCCTGCCAACTGCTCGATGTTTCGTAGGTTGTTGAAAATGACTTTTACCGGTTGTTGGTTTCCTGATCGCAAAATATTTATTAAATCATTGTTGCTCAGTCCATTTTTAAGAATATAATGACCTGCTTTTATGTTCGACGGATACGATTTTTTAGCGGCAACCCATTCGAAATTGTTTCGATGAATGATTAGTCCGTGTGTATACAAAATATGTTTAACGTCTTCAAAATCAGATCCTGTAGGAATAAAAACCGAAACTTCTTTATCGTTCGGAGTCCACACGTTCGGATGAAACAATACCCGATACAACAAATAGCCGCCTGCCATTGCCACAACAATTAGAACGAAAAAAATCGTAAAAATGATGCTTCGGATACGCTTCTTTTTCGCATCTAAAATTCGTTTTCTTGAATAATAATACGCCATTTTGAGAGCTATTTATTGGTGTTAAAATTCTGATATACAAATTGGTCTATAAAACCATCTTTTGTTTTAATCCACGCTTTCCGAATTCCGGTGCGTTCGTAGCCTGCCATTTCGAAAAGCCTGATGCTATCGGCATTGTCGACATTCACGTAGCAATAGGTTTGATGCAACAACAACACATCAAAAACATAATTGTGAAGCAATGTTAAAGCTTCTTTTGCATAGCCTTTACGACGCATTTCGCGACTGATAAGGATACCGATTCCGGCACGAAGATGAAACGGTTCGAAATCGTAAATATCAATGCAACCAACCGTTTTTTTATCTTCGTTCCGATCAATCATCAACCGGATTTGTCGATTGGCGAAAATATCATTGTTGCCAAGCGTAAATTGTTCGATTTGATACAACGAATAAGGCGACAATGTTTCGCCCATGCGCCAAACAGAAACATCGTTTTCCCACACAAAAATCTGTTGTGCATCAATGGGTTCTGCGGCTCGCAGATAAATTTCTTTTCCTTCAAAAAACATCACAATACTTTAAAAAATACAGGAAGCAAGAACTATAACTTAAACTTATAACGTTTCGAGGCTTGACATAGTGGCAGTATTTTAGCACTACACTTCATGCGAAGAATCGAAGCTCAAATTTAGTAAAAACTTTCATGCGAAGCACTTCGACCTGCATTGCACCAAACCCTTGTTTTGGCTTCTTTGAAAGTTATTTTTTCTTTTTTCTACCTGAATTAAACTCTACTAATTTTTGCCATTCTATATTTCCGTTTTTATCACAAAACTTCTTTGCAAATTCAATGGTAAACCTATTGATTAGAGCAGAATAGGCAACTAAAAACTCTTCATTTTTTTGTTTTGCTTTATGACTGATTGGCTCAATTATTTTGGTATAAAGTTCATCATCATTTGAAATTAAACTCCAAAAATCTTGTCCACAAATTTTATAATATCCATCTTTTTCAGGTTTTGAATTTTTCTTCTTTCCAAAACAACAGCCATTAACAATTACTACTTGCTTACCCGTTTCTTTTTCTAATTTTTCTTTTGCGTTTTTCGCATTTATTTTGAGTTGCTTTATCTGACTTGCATTTCCCCAATTCCAACCCGCTTTTATTTCTACAACGTAAATTATTCCTTCTTTCTCAAATTCTAAATCCATTCCTGTAAGTTCCGTTTTCTTTGCCCCATAAACTTTATCGCAAACAAAAATGGCAAGTCCTTCTATAAAATTTCCGAATAGTGTTTCTTCTTGAGATTGCAAAAAAGCATCAACAAAACCTTTCACTAATTCTTGTGCAGTCAATATGTTTTTTGCCCGAAACAAATACGGATTTTTTTGTTCAATCAACTTATTAAAATCCATTTTTACGGAAACAGTGTCTAATCTTTGTTGATGAAAAATTGTAATCTTTTCTTCCGCATATTGCAGAATATCAACCATTCTTAACTCTTTCATACACTACGCTTGGTTCAAATAATACAAGTTCTCTTTCCTGAATTTGAGATTTAATCATTTCAACATATTCAGGTATGATTTCAATTCCTATAGAATTTCTATACATACTTTTTGCCACTCTTAATGTTGTTCCCGAACCTGCAAAAGGGTCTAAAACAGTATCATATTCTTTCGTAAAGAGTTTGATAAACCATTCCGGCAAAGTATCAGGAAATGCCGCACTATGATTTTTGTTATTACATTCAGTGGATAAATGCAAAACATTGCTCGGATAAACAGTTTCTTTACCTAACCAATTAGAAATATTTTTTCCAAACCCACTTCCATTTTTTGCATTATCTCTAATTCTATCTGTTTCACTTAGATTTTTCAATCGCCCATTTGCCCAATCTCCGATTGGAACTTTTACCTTGTCTTGATACATATTGAAGTGCTTGGTTTTATTGAATTGCAACAATCTTTCCCAAGCATCACGAAAACGATTTGGCCACTTTCCCGGATACGAATTTTTTTTGTGCCAAACAAATTCTTCTGTCCATAGCCACCCTTGTTTTTTTAATGCTAAAATTAGTTCTATCACATAAGTACTTCGTTCTCCATTTTCGGCTTTTTCTTTTATGTTGAGTATAAAAGTTCCGTCAGGTTTCAAAACTCTTAAAAGTTCTTTACCAATTGGCAAAAACCAATCAACATATTTTTCAGGACTTACACCACCATAAGTTTGTTTTCTTCTATCGGCATAAGGCGGTGAAGTAACAATTAAATCAACGGAATTGTCAGGCAAAGCTTTTAAAATTTCTTTACTATTGCCTTCTAATATTTCTGTTCTAATTTCTTTCATCGTTAATCATTTCTTTAAAGATTGTTTGATAAATAGTTCCTATACCTGTAAGTAATCCCCATTCTAACCCTTTCTTTGCAATTTGAATTTCTTCTTCGTTTAATTCTCTGCCGATTTTTTCCTTTGCTTCAAATTGCAAATCTTCTATCGTAATTGAAAAAAGAATTTCGTTTGGGTGTGCTATTTCCATATTGATTGAACTTTTAGTTGAGTGTGTAGTTTGTGTTAGGGATTGAAGCGAAAACGTCTATTCCTATTGTGTTAATTCCAAGTTGGTTTTTCCAAGAAATTTCACGTTGTCCGTTATACGATTTGTAATAATTTATCAAATCCTGCAACGCAATTTTCGTTGAGCCGTTTTCACCGATTTTTTTTATGCGTCCGTATTGAATGAGGTAAGCAATATTGGAAGTTGTTACATTTTTTCCGGTGTAATTGCTTGCCCACTCGCTGGCTTCTTTTATGGTTAAAAGTTCGGCTGTTGCTATCTTTTTCATTTTATTATCAGTTCTTACAAAGGTAGTTTTTTTATTTGTGTCGGTCGGATATAAGCTGTCAAAAAGTTTTCAAGATGTCTGTTTTTTTCTTCTGAATGTTGGTGTTAGCACAGACGTTCGTAAGAGTTGTACCGAACTATTATTTTCAATAACTTAGTTTATCGTATGGGAGCTTCTAAAAATCCAAAATACTGCGTTACGCTCCCTCGCCAAAATGCTCATTTACGCTAAGTAAACTCCGCTTTTGTCTCGGTCGCAAGCCTTGTATTTTGAATTTTTAGAAGCTCCCGTATCTCAATAATTCTCAATTTCTATTTTTAACTTTTCAATTCTCAATTACCACGCTTCCTTCGAAAATTTCTTCGACAATTCCTTGCAAAACAATATTTCGAAACGAATCGTTTTTTCGTTCAAAACACAGCTGAAGCACACCTCCTTTGGTATGCAGTTCGACCTTATTTTTGCCATGCCAAAGTGCCATAGCAATGGCTGTTGCTGTGGCACCGGTGCCGCACGACAAGGTTTCATCTTCGACACCACGTTCGTACGTGCGCACGAAAGTTACATCGCCATCGCAATAAACAAAATTAACGTTGACTCCATTTTCGGAAATTGTTTTGTCATTTCGCAAAGCCGCTCCTTTTGTTTTCACATCAAATGCATCAAATTCATTTTTGTCTTTTATGATGTTTCGAACTACATAATGTGGCGAACCGGTGTCGATAAGCAAGCTATTTTCGGTAAGCACGTATCCATCAACGTCTTTCATGCCTAAGGCAACATCGAAAAGTTTTTCGCTATGCCTTGTTACACGCGCATGATGTAAACCGTCGTATGCATCGAACAAAAAATCAGCTGTTTTTACAATTTCCATTTGGTAGGCAAAAGCAGCAGCGGCACGTCCGCCATTGCCACACATACTTCCTTCATTGCCATCGCTGTTGAAGTATTGCATCGCAAAAGCAACTTGCTCGGAAGCTGTTAAAATGATTAATCCGTCAGCACCTATGCCAAAATGGCGGTCGCAAAGCAACCGAATCGTTTTTGAGTTTAAACAGACGGCTTTCTCGGTGAAATTCAGCATGATAAAATCATTTCCCGTGCCGTGATACTTGTAAAATTTCAATTTATTACAGTTGCTTGTCATTGAATATGTTAATAAATATTAATGAAACCGATTCGGTTTAAAATTTGATGTAAAGATATTGTTTTTAAAAGGAAAACAAAGCAATAAAAAGTGATGCGAATGTTTAACATCAATTAACAATCGAAAGGAAATAAATAATCATGAGCATCCGTTTCCCTTATGAAGAATCAATCTAAAATAATTAATTAAAAAGGATATAACAATGAAAAAGAAGAGTTTAATGTTCGCCTTTTACGGCGCAATTTTCATGCTTTTGTTGGTATTAATCGTTGTTAAAATAAACAAAAACGATGCAGTAAAAACCGAAACAGTTTCTGATCAACGTGTTGCGGTACAACAACAAATGCCCATACACCGTACAACAATGATTCCGGCAGATCAAAACACAAATTTTGTCGATGCCGCCGAAAAAACAGTGAACGCAGTTGTACATATACGAACCGAAATAACAAGAAAAACAGCTACTTACGATAATTTTTTTGGTATGTTTCGCGAATATTTATACGGACAAAGTCCGCAGATGCAGAGCCGTAAACAAATTGGTTTCGGATCAGGCGTGGTGCTTTCGAGCGATGGTTATATTGTAACAAACAACCACGTTGTCGAAGGTGCTGATGACATTGAAGTTACATTCAACGACAAACGCAAACAGAAAGCAGTCGTTATAGGAACCGATCCTACAACCGATTTGGCATTGATTAAAGTTGACTGTTCGGACTGCGATTTTCTTTTGTTCGGCAATTCGGATCAAGTACGTATTGGCGAATGGGTTTTAGCCGTAGGCAATCCGTTCAATCTTACATCGACTGTTACGGCAGGAATTGTTAGTGCCAAAGCTCGAAATATTAACATACTAGGTGGAAATTCTTCCATCGAATCGTTTATTCAAACAGATGCCGTTATCAACCGAGGAAACAGTGGCGGGGCTTTGGTTAACACACAGGGCGAATTGATTGGAATAAACGCCGCAATAGCTTCTCATACTGGAACGTACGAAGGTTATTCATTTGCAATCCCATCGAATACTGTTCGAAAAGTTGTCGACGATTTGTTAGAATTCGGTCAGCCACAACGCGCTTACATCGGTGTTATCATTCGCGAAATGACAGCCGAATTAGCCGATGAAAAAGGTTTCGACAAAATAGTTGGTGTGTACATTGAATCTACATCGGAAAATGGCGCAGCCGCCGAATCCGGAATAAAATCAGGCGATGTGATTACAAGTGTCAACGGCGTTTCGGTAAACACGATAGCGCAACTTCAAGAAACAATCGGGCAATACCGTCCGGGCGACAAAGTTGACGTTGCGATTCTTCGAAACAACAAACCACTAACATACCGTCTCGAATTGAAAAATCAAGATGGAAATACAGAAGTGAACGCACGAGCTGAAATGTTTTTCGACGAAGATTTAGGCATCCGTTTAGAAGTTTTGTCAGCACATGAGCAACAGAAACTCAATATTTCAGGAGGACTGAAAGTTGTTGAAATTCGCGAAGGCTTATTCAAACGAGGTGGTATCAACACAGGATTTATCATTACGAAAATAAACGGTAAAAAAGTAGATTCAAAAAACAGTTTCGAGTCGGCTTTGAACCAAAAACAACAAAATCGTACACGGATAGAGGGAATGTATCCGCAAGGCATGAAAATCAGCTTTGAGTTTTACGATTAAAAAACAAAATGCAACCAATCGGATTGTTCTTAAAAAAAAACAATGCAGAATAAAACTTAAAACAAAAACAATTGTTAATAAAGAGGAAAGGAAATAACAATGAGACAACTAAAAATAACAAGGTCAATCACAAATCGGGATAATACGACACTCGACAAGTATCTTCAGGATATTGCACGCGAGCCGATGATTACGCCCGAAGAAGAAGTTGAGCTTGCACAACGGATTCGTGATGACGACCAAAAAGCACTCGAACGAATGGTAAATGCCAACCTACGTTTTGTTGTTTCTGTTGCTAAACAATATCAAAATCAAGGTTTAAGTCTTCTCGATTTGATCAACGAAGGAAATGTCGGACTGATAAAAGCCGCCAAACGTTTTGACGAAACACGCGGTTTCAAATTCATCTCGTATGCCGTATGGTGGATACGTCAATCCATTTCACAAGCGATTGCCGAACAATCGCGAATGATTCGCTTGCCACTGAATCAAGTCGGATCGCTCAATAAATTAAAAAAGACATCGTCGAAATTAGAACAACTATTCGAACGCCAGCCGTCAAATTCGGAACTTGCCGAGCAATTGGAAATTTCTGAGACCAAGCTCGAAGCTATGGTTAAAGCCAATTCGCGCCCCATCTCGACCGATACTCCTTTTACCGAGGACGACGAATATACGTTTCTCGATTTTTACGTATCGGAAACAGCCGACCCAACAGACTCCGGATTGATGAGAGAATCGTTGAGCAAAGAAATAAACAGAACACTAGAAACGCTTCCCGAAAAAGAACGCGAAATCATCAGTCTGTTTTTTGGAATTGGCATGACACACAGCTTGACACTGGAAGAAATAGGTTTGAAATACAACCTTAGTCGCGAACGTGTAAGACAAATAAAAGAAAATGCCATGCGAAGACTTAAAAATACAGCACGCACACGAGCACTGCGATCGTACCTCAATCAAGAGTAAGACTAAAAAAGCCACATCAAATATTTGATGTGGCTTTTTTTAACCACTTCCGCAAACGCCAAAACGTTACTTAGAACCTGTTCAAAATCTTTGCTCACCAAAGTGTGTAACGTATCCCATTTGTACAATGGATTCCGACCTTCGTCGGAATGACTTTTCCGGTCTTGTCATGCCGTTCGTCATCCCTGTGAAAACAGTCACCGGCATCCTTGTCATGCCGTTGCAGAACGGCATCCACTGTAAAAGCAAGGATAAGGTGTTGCATGTTTGCACAGTGGATTCCGACCTTCGTCGGAATGACTCCTGACTTTGCTACTTGGATGCCTCATTATCAAAGTCAGAAGAAAAAAATAACAAAAAAAATCAAACTGCTCAATCATTCTAAATGTATTTTAACGTAACTTTGTAATTAGTAAAATAGTTTGTTTCATTGGTCGGGCTGTCATTCGTGGTAGCTCGATTCTGTTTTTTTATTTTAATAACAATTTGATTTCATGAAAGTTACTAAATACATATTCGTTACCGGAGGCGTAACTTCTTCCTTAGGAAAAGGAATTATATCATCATCGCTTGCCAAACTGCTACAAGGACGCGGTTTTTCGGTTACAATTCAAAAACTCGATCCGTACATTAATATCGATCCGGGAACACTGAACCCATACGAACACGGCGAATGTTATGTTACCGAAGACGGTGCCGAAACAGACCTCGATCTTGGTCATTATGAACGTTTTTCGAACGAGCCAACTTCACAAGCAAACAACATTACAACAGGTCGTATTTATCAAAACGTAATCAGCAAAGAACGTAAAGGCGAATATTTAGGCACAACCGTTCAGGTAGTTCCGCATATTACTGACGAAATTAAACACCGCATTCAAATTCTCGGACAATCGGGCAAATATGACTTTGTGGTTACCGAAATAGGCGGAACCGTTGGCGACATCGAATCGTTTCCGTTTGTCGAAGCCATTCGTCAGATGCGTTGGGAATTAGGTCGCAACTGCGTTGTAATTCATCTTACACTTGTCCCCTATTTGGCAGCTGCGGGCGAATTAAAAACCAAACCAACTCAACATTCAGTCAAAAAACTACTTGAACAAGGTGTACAACCCGACATTATTATCTGTCGTACCGAAAAACATTTGAATCATTCGGTTCGGACAAAAATAGCACAGTTTTGCAATGTCGAACCAAGTTCGGTCATGCAAAGCATCGATGCCAAATCAATTTACGATGTGCCGGTTTTGATGCTCGAAGAAAAACTTGATGTAGAGATACTTCGCAAAACAAACACGCCGATTCCAAATAAGATTGACATAAAAGATTGGGAACAGTTTCTTATGCATCTTCACAATCCCACAGCCGAAATCACCGTTGCTTTGGTCGGAAAATACGTCGAACTAAAAGATGCGTACAAATCAATACACGAGGCATTTATTCATGGCGGTGTCGCAAACAAATGCAAAGTACATGTAAAACCGATTCATAGCGAACAGATTGATGCACAAAATATAGCTGAGATTTTTGAAGGAATCGATGGCGTTTTGGTCGCGCCCGGATTTGGTAACAGAGGCATCGAAGGAAAAATTACAGCAATAGAATATGCACGCAAAAACGAAATTCCTTTCTTCGGAATCTGTTTGGGAATGCAATGCGCCGTCATCGAATTTGCGCGTAACGTATTGGGATTCAAAGACGCACATTCGACTGAGATGAATGCAAAAACGAAACATCCGGTCATTCACCTGATGGGCGAACAGAAAAAAATCAAAGAAAAAGGCGGCACAATGCGCTTGGGTGCTTATCCGTGCAAACTCGACAAAAATTCTATCGCATTCAAACAATACAGCGAAGTCATGATTTCGGAACGTCATCGCCATCGTTTCGAATTTAACAACGATTACCGCGATCAATACGTAAAAAACGGCATGAAAACGACAGGGATCAATCCGACAAAAGACTTGGTTGAAATTATCGAAATCGAAAAACACCCGTGGTTTGTCGGCGTACAGTTTCATCCCGAATACAAAAGCACGGTAGCTTGTCCGCATCCTTTGTTTATCGGCTTTGTCAGAGCGATGTTGGACTATACTTCTTCGAAAAAGTAAGAAACAGTCGAAACCTTTTTTCAGGTTTCCTATTTCAATCGGATCAAACGGATTCAATAAACCGTTTTTTCTGCTACTTTTGCAAACTTAATTTTTCATTATCTTTTTGATGGACAAGAATACAATTATAGGATTTTCGCTTATTGCACTTATCTTGATTGGCTACTCGTTTTGGATGTCGCCTTCGAAAGAAGAACTTGCCGAACGCCAACGAAAAACCGATTCGATAGCACATGTACGCGAAACACAACGGATTAACGATTCGATACGCATAGCGCAAGAAAGGGAAATTTTAGAAAAAGAGCGATTGCAAGCAGTTGAATCTTCAGTTGATTCATTCGATCAACAAACAAATTATATTGCAAAACGCGAAAAATACAGTGTTTTTGCAAATGCTTCCGAAGGCGAGTCGAATGTATTGACTGTCGAAAATAATGTATTGCGTTTAATGATCGATTCGAAAGGCGGTTTTCCGAAGCAAGTCGAACTAAAAGACTATTACACTTGGGATTCTTTACCCTTGCTGCTTTTCGACGCAAACCATACATCATTCGATTTGAACTTTTTCGCACAAAACAGAAACATCAACACCTCAGAATTTTATTTCAAACCCTATTTGAACGATCGACCTTTCGACGGAGAAACGCTGACTTTGCCGGAAGAAAACGATAGTTTAGTGTTTTCGATGCGCTTGTTTACCGATGATTTAGCCGGAAATGTAAACACTGATAAATATATTGAATATCAATATATTATCAAGCAAAATCATTACATGATCGACTTTAACATCAACATTATCGGCTTGCAAGATGTCATTGCTTCGAACGGATTTATGACGATAAACTGGATCGCCGACCTTCAACGCCAAGAAAAAAGTGTAGACAGATTCAACGGCTCTACAATTTTTTATAAAAACCTGAACGATGATGTTGATAACCTCTCGGAAAGCAAAGACGAACAAGAAATCATCAAGAGTCGTTTGAAGTGGATTTCGTTCAAACAACGCTTTTTCTCATCGACTATTGTAGCAAAAGACCAATTCGACAACGCAACTGTTAGTACAACAACAAAGAAAATTGTTTCGAATCCTCGTTATCTGAAAACGATGAAAACCGATATCGGACTACCTTATCAGTCAAGCTCCGAATCAACGATTCCGTTGTCGTTCTATTTCGGCCCAAATAGTTATTACACGCTAAGCACTTACAACATGGATCTCGAACGTCAGGTTCCGCTTGGCTGGGAATTCTTTTTGTTAGCTTGGATCAATGTATATATTGTTATTCCGGTGTTTGACCTTTTAGGATCTTATGGATGGAACTACGGTATCGTAATCTTAGTTTTAACAATTTTATTGAAACTGATTTTGTTTCCAATCGCCTATAAAACATACTTTTCGTCGGCAAAAATGCGTGTATTAAAACCAGAAGTAGACGAAATCAATGCGCGCTATCCAAAACAGGAAGACGCAATGAAAAAGCAACAAGCAATCATGACATTGTACAAGCAAGCCGGAGCAAGTCCGATGGGCGGATGTTTACCGGTATTGTTACAGATGCCCATTCTGTTTGCCATGTTTCGTTTCTTCCCATCAAGCATCGAGCTACGACAGAAATCGTTTTTGTGGGCAACAGATTTATCAAGTTATGACAGCATTTTGGATTTGCCTTTCAACATTCCTTTTTATGGCGATCATGTGAGTTTGTTCACGCTTTTGATGACGATTTCGACCATTATTTACAGCAAAGTAAATAGTCAAATGATGGGACAGACCAATCAGATGCCGGGCATGAAAATGATAATGTACTTGATGCCCGTGATGTTTTTGGGTATTTTTAACAGCTACGCCGCCGGTTTGAGTTATTACTACTTGCTTGCAAATTTGATCACATTTGCACAAATGTTTGTATTCCGCTTTGCCATAAATGAAGACAAAGTTCGTGCGCAAATCGAAATAAACAAGAAAAAGCCAATTAAGAAATCGAATTTCCAGAAACGATTGGAAGAAGCTCAAAAAGCACAACAAAGGCAATTGAACCAACAAAAACAATCGAAAAAGAAATAACTTAATCGAAGTTTACTTATTTCTTGAGGGGACTTCTAAAAATTTTAATATCAAGGCTTGCGACAATCTACTGACTTCATCAATGCGCCACCCTACGCCACCCTATATTTGAAGTTAAATGATTGATAATCAATCTGCGCTACATGATGGCGCAAATGGGTGATGAAGTCAGGAAAAGAAGTAATTTAGTAGCCTATTAAAACGAATATACAAGTCAAAGACTTGCTTTTAGCTACGACGAAGCGAAGGTTCGCCGATTCGGCGAACCTAATATAGCATTGCACTCTTCAACACTCTTATCAATATAGAATATCTCAGAATAAGGATGTCCTTCATGCTCAAAGTTGAACTTTATAGCTTTACACCTTCTGAGTTTATTATCACTACACTTAACCACCTTATAACCCACTTCCTCATATACACCTTTGAAAAGGTAAATTTTCGGTGTAATGGACAAAAATTAGGCTATTTTCAAGACGTTTTGTTCAAGTGGACAAAATTTAGGCTGTATTTATGAACACCCATTCTTCTAATGAAAAGTTATCGTACCTTTATCTTGTCAAGTTGAAACAGAAACAAGCTCTGCTGGGGAGCAACTTGTCAGGGATAGATTTGACCTTATACAAATTGTAGTTTAGGGCTGTCTATGGGCAGTCCTTTTTCTATAAT
>JAISHW010000004.1 GCA_031262365.1 Lentimicrobiaceae bacterium | reverse complement strand
GTACAATCACATGAGTATGTTGCAAGAAAAACCCGACAGAGTTCGGAAATATTTCCAACACAAATCAATCAGCTATGCCGCTTGAAAAATTTACGATAAATTAAGGTCGGGTTAATAGCTTTTCGGATTACTTTCTTCCGGTTTGTGCAGATATACATCCATTTGTGGGAACGGAATATTAAGACCTTCTTTGGCAAATTCCTTATAAACCTTTTCGTTCATGCTGAAAAACACATCCCAATAATCAGCGGAATTGACCCAGACACGAACAACAATATCAACCGAACTGGTATTGAGTGTTTCGATTTCGATAAGAGCTTTCGGTTCTTTTAATATCCTCGTATCCGCATCGCATAAATTTTTTAGAACGGCTTTCGCTTTGTCGTAATTGTCGCCATACGCAATTGAAAAAGTCCAGTTGACACGACGTGTTTTTTCGCGCGAATAGTTGACCAAAATGCTTGTCGACAGGCTACTATTGGGAATAATAATGACCTTGTTGTCGAATGTATTGATAATGGTATTAAATATCTGAATTTCTTTAACTGTTCCCTGTTGTCCTTGTCCTTCGATGACATCGCCTACTCTAAATGGCTTGAAAAGCAAGATAATGACACCACCTGCAAAGTTCTGTAACGTACCACTCAATGCCATTCCAACAGCCAAACCTGCAGAAGCCAACAATGCGACCAAAGAAGTCGTATCGATTCCTAAAATTCCGATAATAATTACAATGAAAATGAAGTTCAATAATATGGAAACCATATTTTGAAGGAAGGAAGCTAAAGAGCTATCGATGCGACGAAGCAGAAACATCTTATTTACAAGCAGATTGATTCTTTTGATAACCCATCTTCCGATAAAATAGATAATAATTGCCGCAATAATTTTTATTCCGAAAGTTACGGCATGATCAACTAATTTTTCGAACATCAGCGCAATGCCATTAAAGAAATCTTCTTTCGTTACATTACCATGAATAACATCTTCGGCTGTCGGAAGACTTTGTAAGGGATCGATAATGTGTTCAATTGTTTTTGCTGCTACGCTATCGGCAAGTTGTTCGTCCATAATCAACTTGTTTTAAATTGTTTATAAATTTATAAATTAATTTTCCACATTCTTTTCTTCAACAAGTGTTCGAGCGTGTTCGAGTGCCAATTGAATGTTGTTACAGACATTTTCGTTACCTACTAAATCAACGATTCCGCTCTGAATCAAATTTTCACGCACGCTTGATTGTGCGCCGGAAAGAATAATCCGAACACCGCTTTTTTGCGAGCGTTCAATAAACGCACGAAGGTTGTTGAGTCCCGTCGAATCGATAAACGGAACGCGGTATAAACGAATAATGCGTATAAAAGGTTCATGCCGCGAGGTTTGTTTTTCGGCTTCTTCAAATTTGTTTGCAATTCCGAAAAAGAATGGACCGCTGATTTCGAAAACACTCACGCCTTTTGGAATATCGAGCGGATCGCCTGCATCGCGATTGCCTTTCACTTCGTCTTGAACGGCTTGGTCTAACACAGCGACATCGGTTGTTTCGATGACACGTTTTAGGAATAAAATCACAGCGAGTAACAAACCAAATTGAATGGCAACCGTTAAGTCGATAATAACGGTAAGGAAAAACGTAACTAATAGTACGACAACATCGCTTTTGTTGTTTTTCAGCAAGCCTTTAAACGAACGCCATTCGCTCATATTGTAAGCAACAACGACCAAAATTCCTGCTAAAGTGCTCATTGGAATGTATGCCGCCCATTTTCCGAAAAACAACATAATGAGCAACAGCACAATAGCGTGAATCATTCCTGCAATAGGTGTTTTGCCTCCATTTCGGATATTTGTCATTGTTCGGGCTATTGCTCCCGTTGCCGGAATACCACCAAAAAAAGGTGTAACGATGTTTGCGATTCCTTGTCCGATAAGTTCGGTATTTGAGCGGTGTTGTGTTCCCATAGCACCATCGGCAACCATTGCCGAAAGCAGCGATTCGATAGCACCAAGCATGGCAATGGTAAAAGCAGGTCCGAGTAAGTTTCGAAACGTTTCGAAATTGATATGCGGAATGGTTGGCTTTGGAATCGTGGCTTTGATTTCGCCAAATACCGAACCGATTGTTTCCACCTCAATATTACAAACAGCGGTAAAAATGGTGGTTATTAATAATGCAATTAATGTTCCGGGTATTTTTTTGTTGATACGCGACCAAAAAACAGAAACCAAAACAGTAAAAACACCGATTCCTAAAGCCCAGAAATTAACAAAATCAAAGTTTTGAAAATAAAATATCCATTTATCAATAAAGTTCGACGGCACCGGATCGGTTACCGATAAGCCAAAAAAGTCTTTTATCTGTGAAGAAAAAATAACAACGGCAATGCCGCTTGTAAAACCAACAACAATCGGGTAAGGGACAAACCTGATGAGCGTTCCTAATTTTAAAAATCCCATGATTACAAGAATCAATCCCGCCATGATTGTGGCAATAATAAGTCCATCAATGCCATGATTTTGAACAATGCCGTAAACAATTACAATAAAAGCTCCTGTTGGTCCGCCAATTTGCACGCGACTTCCACCAAAAAAAGAAATCAAAAATCCGGCTATAATTGCTGTAATCAAGCCACTTTCAGGAGCAACTCCTGAAGCAATGGCAAAAGCAATTGCTAATGGCAAAGCTACAACGCCTACAATAATGCCCGCCGAAAGATCGGACACAAAAAGTTGGCGGTTGTAGGTTTTTATCGACGTGAAAAACTCCGGATTGAATACCTGTTTCACATATATTTTAAGCTGAGAAAAACGCATGACTCCTTATTTTGATTTTCAGGGCGCAAAGATAAACAAGTTGTGAAGAAAATGAACCGAACTTATTTCTCAATTTTTCTTTTTAAACAGAAGAGAACTTCTATAGGGAGCTTCTAAAAATTCAAAAGACAAGGCTTGCGACCGAGACAAAAGCGGAGTTTAATTCCGCTTTGCGGTCTTTTCCTCCTCGCGGCTCAGCATAATCCGCAAGCGGCTTCTGCTTTCGCTCCGCAACGTCGGTTACTTGGCGTAAATGAGTATTTTGGCGAGGGAGCG
>JAISHW010000018.1 GCA_031262365.1 Lentimicrobiaceae bacterium | reverse complement strand
TTCTTTTTCCCTTTTTCGACACCCATCGCCGCTTCCAACTCCACTCGATTCGGGTCTGCAAAAGTAAGAACTTTTTTATACCTCACAACATATGCGTGAAAAAAAATTAAACTTTTTTTCGAAATCAATCTTAATCGGTTGATATAGAGAAAGAAAATTTCGCTTGATTTTTCATTTCGAAGTGACATTTCATGGTTTTTTGAGTAAAAAAAGGAATCATATCGTTTGATCTATTTGAAGTTTTTTCACAAATAGATACTGTAACCGCTCCTATCATTACTATTTTTTTTGAAAATTACCCCTTAATAAAACGCGATTTTCATTCCTTCATTGTCTCGAAAAGTTGCATAAACCTTAGGGCTGTTATTTAGTTCACAGAGACCATATTCCTGCAGAAAATAGCCATTGATTGCATCTTTTATCGCAAATGATTCTATTATTTCTCCTGAAAATGAGAACTCTTTAAAAAATAAACATCCATTTTCATACGACAAGCAACAAACTGAGTTATCTCTTACAAGTAAATCTTCGATTTTATTTAGAAAGAAAAAATCTTGAAATTGATATAAGTAATCCATTGTGTACAAAATTGTTGTGTCTATTTCAACAGAAGAAACATCTAAATCGAATACATTAAAAGAGCTAAAGGGGGTTTGGAAATCTTTTAGGTCGTAAAGGTGAACAACTCCTGATGTTCCACAAGTAACTGCAAGTGTTTTTCCATTATTGTTTATTCTTGGATTCATAAAACTATATCCTGTTTTTGTGTGTTTATAGACAGAGTCTATATTTCCAAAACTCGCTATTAGAGAGTCTTTATAATAAACAGAATACACATGCGCATCGTTGTAAAAATCATCTAAAAAAGGATTCTTTATAGCCGGTGTGTTTTCACTGATTTCTTCTCCTCCCATGGGCCAGCAGATTTTTTGTTTGATAAAAACAAATTGATCTTTATTTTCTATGTAATCATAGTATTCATGTCCGGTAAAGTAGCTCTCATCTGTATCAATAAATTTGTATGCAATTAATTCATCATGGTTTCTTGATCCATTTATACTACGTGTAATTGCGCAAATTTTGTTGAAATAACCAATAGCACCATCATCTTCTAATATTAAATTTGGAAGCGAAACCGTAAAACTAAGCTCCTCTTTATTAATTATTTTAGAATCGACACACATCGCTATAACCATATTGTTCTTTTTCATCTTCGCATAGCGTTCTTTACTTATTTTAGGATCAACAAATTTGACTTCTTCAATGCTATCAGTCATGAACGTATTCAAAAAACGCATTTTATCTTCCTCTATCGCATACAGATATACTTTATTTTCAAGTTCGTCTACAAACGACATCATTCCATCTTTTACTGAAGAATAGGTTATATTGGATATGGGATATGCTTCTTGTTCTTGAAAAGTCAAAACAGAAAAAGGTTGTTTAACTTCTGTTTCGAGACAATTTCCGGACGATTCTAAAGCATAGCTGAAACTTCCTTCCCAGTCACTGCCATAATATGGTTGCGGTTTTTCTTGTTGGTATATCTTTAATGCCGTTTCTTGGTTCACTTCTGCAAATTCGCCTCCAACAATCAAACGTCCGTTCTTTTTATCTATTTTCGCTAAATAGCTTACCCGAGGCGGCGTAGTACTAAACGCAAAAATATCTTTGTAACGGTCGGTCGGTTCTACTTTAAAATGTTTTGCATAAAAATCTTTTTTTTCAAAATAATTTGAAGCAGCCTTTTCGTTTGGATAAATTGCAATTAAAGCTGTTTCTATTTCGGGGTCTATTTTATACAAAAATTCAAACCAGAGATTAATTTCTGCCTCGCACCGCGGACACATCATCGGCTGAAATATAATGGTGTATATGATGTCTTTTTCGGTTTCGATATCCGACAGGTAATCGACAAGCAAAGAGTCTGTATTTTCTTTTTGCGACATCTTAAAAAAGGACTGTAATAAATCTTGATAAAGTTCATTTTCGTCTTGTGCAAAAAGACTATTCATCGTCAAAAAACTGAAAACAACTGTGATAAAGTATAACTTTTTCATAATATAGATTTTTTTAATGGTTAACCCGTAGTGTATCTTTTTCAAGATACACTACGGGCACTTACCAAGCTAACCATATTTATAATTCATCTTCAACAGGATGAAGTTCAGCATTTTCATTAATGCTGCCATCGGAAAAGTTAAAATCTTCAATATTAACTTTTACTTTTGTTTCTCCATCATCGACAATAACAAATACTTCATCTGCATTTTGACCTTCGGAACTACTAGTAAAACCAGTTACTGACTTACAGACAGCCACTAAATGTCCTTTACAAGGTTTTAAAAACCCAACTTTTTCACCATAGTACTTCACCTCACCATTTTCTGTTGGGGTTTCAGATTGAGCATTTGCCGTAAATGCCATTGTAAATAATAATCCTATTGCAACAATAGTTGCTTTTATAATTACTTTCATGTTTATTTTTTTTTTAAATTTATGTATAATTTTTTAATTTGCACGACTACAATTAATTACATTATAGCCAATAACCTGATAAAAGAAAATGTGCCATTTCTTTTATCCCCTTTCAAGCGAAAATAGTTTTGTTTTCGTTACCTGTTGCCATAGAAAGGGAACCCGACAACAGGAAACTTGCCTAAGTTAGTTTTGCATATTCTCCACACATCATTATATTGAAAAGAAAATGCTTGTCGGTAATAAATCCGATTTTTCAGAAAAATCGATATATATATATATATATCAAAAAAAACTTGATGAATATTTTTCCTGCTTTTTTCACTTTGAAAAACCTATTGAATAAATTTTCTCAGCAAATATAAATAATAATTTTATTATGATCGTTAATTTGTGTAAAAAAAATCAGAAACCATGCTATTCAACAAAAAAGTCGTGCAGGAATAATACCCGCACGACTTTTTTTTGTTTTGATCAGCATTGCGCGATCAAAATATCGTTTTTAGAGAGCTTCTAAAAATCCAAAATACTGCGTTACGCGCCCTCGCCAAAATGCTCATTTACGCCAAGTAAACTCCGCTTTTGTCTCGGGCGCAAGTCTTGTCTTTTGAATTTCAGAAGCTCTCTACTCTTTGTTATTCTTTTACAAATTTCTTTATTACAATACCTTTATTTGTTTCAAGTTTCACAAAATAAATTCCCTGCGATAACGCTGAGCTATTGATTTGATTGCTCGGATGGTCGAACTGATAAATAGTTTTTCCTAACAAATTTAGGATTTCTATTTTATTAATTTGAAGTTCGTTATTTTCAATTTTCAATACGTCTTTTACCGGATTAGGATAGATTTCTACGTTTGTATTTTCTATTTCAGAAATTCCGGTTGATTCGCCCACAATGAAAACACTATTTGCTGAATTATAACCGTCGGTAGTAAGCGGAATCGCTTCGCCGTTTTTCCAAATTATGGCATCAAGTTCGGGATAGTCTCCCCTAAAACCGGCTACGTAAACATCTGTTCCATCAACAAATACGGAACTAGCTGCACTCCATACGTTTTCAAGTACCGTACCAACACCATCGACCCAAATTTTTGCTTGGTAAACAGCATTAGCATCTGGAGTTTGTCCCACAGCATAAAGAACACCGTTTGAAAAATAAAGATCGCCACCATATACTTCAGTGTCAAGTGTATAAAGTATTTCATCATTTTTCCAAACATTGACACCATAGTCATTTGTATTTTTTGAAATAGGCTCTCTTTTTATTGTGTTATCTTTTAAAGCGTTTTTTCCGTATCCGCCATAATCACCTCCCATATAGTAAACATCGCCATCGGCAACAACCACTGATATAAAGGAAGCATCATAATCTGAATCATACGTGTAGATTGGTGTTCCGTTTCTCCAAATAGTAGCGAGACTGTTTGTTCTGCCGGCAACATATACATCATCACCGTCTACAAATACAGATTGAAGCTCGGCTGCATCTTCGTAATTGCTTTGTTCTAAGCCATTTTTCCAAAATCTGCCAATGTAACTAAAAGTTTCCGTCAATTCGTAAGTGGTAACATAGATATCGTTGCCTGATATTGCTATTGAGGTTGGTACAAGTGCGTAATACGGTGATGTTACAGTTAGGGAATATAATACTTCATTGTTTTTCCAAACTTTAGCATCTACACCTTCAATACCAATGGCATAAACATTACCATCAACAACAACAACGGACAGTATTTCGCCACTTTCGGAAAGATATTGTGGTATTTCATTTTTCCACACAGTCGCTTTGCCGTTTGCGGCTCCACCTACATACACATCTGTTGTTTGTGCAAATACTGCTACACTCGCTACGAGGCAGGTTGCTATTGCAACCACTTTCCTCAAATTTAATTTGAATTTGTACATGAAATAAATTTTGATTTTTAGAATGAATTTTAACGCTTCATATATTTGAAGTTTTTACCCGGATAATACGCTGTCGAACCCAATATTTCTTCGATTCGAAGCAGTTGGTTGTATTTTGCAATACGGTCGGTACGACTTGCCGATCCTGTTTTTATTTGTCCTGTGTTTAATGCCACAGCCAAATCTGCAATTGTTGTATCTTCGGTTTCGCCCGAACGATGACTCATAACAGCCGTATATGCGTTTTTATAGGCTAAATTCACAGCGTTGATGGTTTCGGTTAACGATCCAATCTGATTTACTTTAATCAAGATTGAGTTAGCAACACCTTTATCAATACCCATTTGCAAACGATTTACATTTGTTACAAACAAATCATCGCCAACTAATTGTGTTTGTTTTCCGATTTTATCGGTCAACAATTTCCATCCTTTCCAATCGTCTTCGGCCATACCGTCTTCGATTGAAATAATCGGGTATTTTTTTACCCAGTCAATCCAGTAATCAACCATTTCGGCTGATGAAAGTTTAGCTCCTGTCGATTTATGCAAGTGGTATACTTTTTCTTCGGTAAGGTAATATTCCGACGAAGCGGGATCTAATGCCAAGAAAACATCTTCTCCGGGACGGTAGCCTGCTTTTTCGATGGCTTGCAAGATAACTTCAACGGCTTCTTCGTTCGATTTCAGGTTTGGAGCAAATCCGCCTTCATCGCCAACATTTGTCGAATAGCCTTTCGATTTAAGTACTGATTTCAAATTATGAAATACTTCAGCTCCCATTTTGATAGCTCCGCTGAATGTTTCGGCTCCAACAGGCATAATCATAAACTCTTGAAAGTCGATGCTATTGTCGGCATGTGATCCACCGTTGATGATATTCATCATCGGAATAGGAAGTGTATTTGCATTTACACCACCTATATAACGGAATAATTGTTGACCTGTTTCTTGTGCTGCTGCATGTGCAACGGCTAATGAAACTCCGAGAATAGCATTTGCACCAAGTTTTCCTTTATTTGGTGTTCCGTCAAGTTCGATCATTTTTCGATCGATTTCATTTTGTTCGGTAACATAATAACCACGTAATTCTTCGGCTATGATGTTATTTACGTTTTGTACGGCATGAAGTACACCTTTTCCTAAATAGGCAGAAGTGTCGCCATCGCGAAGTTCGACAGCTTCGTGAATTCCGGTGGAAGCTCCCGAAGGAACTGCGGCGCGACCTAATACGCCATTGCTGGTATATACATCTACTTCTACTGTTGGGTTTCCACGCGAGTCGAGTATTTGGCGTGCGTGAATGTTAATTATCTGACTCATAATTTGTTTCTTTCTTTTAAACATTAATTTTTATTGATTGCAAAGGTATCAAACTGATGTATGCAAAAAAAAGGATAAAGTAGACACTTTATCCTTTTTAACACATTTTTTGTAAGATACATTTATTCTTTGGTTTCTTCTTCTGTTGCCAGAGCTTCTTCTACAGGAGCTTCGTTTACTGATTCAACAACTACTGGTGCTTCTTCGACTTTTGGTTCTACAACTGCTTTCGGTTCTTCTGCTTTTGCTGGAGTAGTTTTTTTAGTTGTTTTTCTGCGTGTCGATTTTGCTTTTGCAGGAGCTGCTTTTTCAGTAAGCAAGTTTTCGTTGAAGTCGACGAGTTCGATCATTGCTATTTCAGCATTATCACCTAAACGTTTTCCTAGTTTGATGATTCTGGTGTATCCTCCTGGTCTGTTTGCAACTTTTACAGCTACTTCACGGAAAAGCTCGGTTACAGCAAATTTGTTTTGCAAATAGCTGAATACGACACGACGTGAGTGTGTTGCGTCGTCTTTCGAACGTGTAATCAGAGGCTCAACGTAAACGCGCAAAGCTTTTGCTTTTGCTAGCGTTGTTATGATGCGTTTGTGCAAAATGAGTGATGCTGCCATATTCGAAAGCATCGCCTGTCTGTGTGCACTTTTGCGTCCAAGATGGTTTATTTTCTTATTGTGTCTCATTATTTATCTATTTCCTTATCTAATTTATACTTACTGATATTCATTCCAAACTCAAGTCCTTTGCTTTTCACTAAATCTTCCAATTCAGTAAGCGATTTTTTACCAAAGTTGCGGAATTTGAGCAAATCATTCTTGTTGTATGCTACCAAATCGCCTAATGTTTCAATATCAGATGCTTTGAGGCAATTTAATGCACGTACCGAAAGGTCGAGGTCGAGCAATCTTGTTTTAAGAAGTTGACGGATGTGCAACGAGCTTTCGTCGAACTCATCAGTAGCAGATTTTTCTTCCATGTTAACCGTGATTTTCTCGTCGGAAAACAGCATAAAGTGCATAATCAGAATGCGAGCTGCTTCTTTCAAAGCTTCTTTAGGTTCGATTGATCCGTCTGTTTCAACTTCGATAATCAGTTTTTCGTAGTCGGTTTTTTGTTCCACACGGTAATCTTCTCTTCTGAAACTCACGTTTCTGATTGGCGTATGAATTGAGTCGATAGCGATTGTGTCGACAGGTGCTCCGGCTATTTTATTTTCTTCTGCCGGAACATACCCTCTACCTTTATTGATGGTGAGTTCGATCGTCAATTTTACCGACGAATCCATGTTGCAGATTACCAAATCCGGATTCAAAACTTGAAATACGGAAAGGAATTTGTTGATATCTCCGGCTTTAAATTGCTCTTGTTCGCCAATAACGACAGTTACTTTTTCGGTATTTTCAGAAGTAATTTGTCGTTTGAAACGAACTTTTTTCAAGTTTAATACGATGTCGGCAACATCTTCAACAACACCTTCGATTGAAGAAAACTCATGAAGAACGCCTTCGATACGGATAGATGTGATTGCAAATCCTTCGAGTGATGATAGAAGGATTCTTCTTAATGAGTTACCTATTGTGATACCGAAACCGGGTTCGAGTGGGCGAAATTCGAAAACGCCTTTGCGTTCGCCGGATTCGACCATGATAACCTTTTCGGGTTTTTGAAACGCTAATATTGCCATAATATTGGTTTAATGCTTGATAGAATTTCTACCAGGTTAAATTTTCAATGATTATTTCGAATACAACTCAACGATAAGTTGTTCTTTAATGTTTTCCGGAATTTCTTCACGAGGCGGCAGGTTAATGAATCTGCCGTTCATTTTTTCGGCATCCCATTCCATCCATGAGAAACGGTTACCTCTTCCTTCGAGTGAGTTCACGATTACTTCAAGACTTTTTGATTTTTCGCGTACGCCAACAATATCGCCTGGTTTTACCTGATAGGAAGGTATGTTAACCACTTCGCCGTTGACTACGATATGACGGTGTCCAACGAGTTGGCGTGCTGCACTACGAGTTGGTGCAATTCCAAAGCGGTAAACCACATTGTCTAAGCGTGATTCGATTAATTGAAGCAAAATTTCACCGGTAATACCTTTTTTTCGAGAAGCTTTTTCAAAAAGGTTTCTGAATTGTTTCTCAAGGATTCCATAAGTGTATTTTGCTTTTTGTTTTTCTTGAAGTTGAATGCCGTATTCTGACATTTTCTTTCTCCTTTTAGCACTTCCATGTTGTCCTGGAGGGTAGTTTTTTCTTTCGAATGATTTATCGGGACCAAAGATTGGTTCGCCGAATTTACGTGCTATTTTTGATTTAGGACCTGTGTACCTAGCCATATTTTTAAAATTTATAATTCAACGCTATCAATTACACTCTTCTACGTTTAGGTGGGCGGCATCCATTGTGTGGCAATGGTGTAACGTCAACGATTTCGGTTACTTCTATTCCTGATGAGTGAATAGAACGAATTGCTGATTCGCGACCCGCACCCGGTCCTTTAACATAAACTTTTACTTTTCTCAATCCCAAGTCATACGCTGTTTTTGAGCATTCTTCAGCTGCCATTTGTGCTGCATAAGGGGTGTTTTTCTTCGATCCCTTAAAGCCCATTTTTCCGGCAGATGCCCAAGAAATGACTTGTCCTTCATTGTTCGCCAACGAAACGATGATGTTGTTAAAGCTCGCTTTGATAAAAGCTTTTCCAATAGCTTCAACTTTTACGACACGTTTCTTGGTCGGTTTAGTGGTCTTTGCCATATTCTATTTTACTTATTTTGATTTTATATGATCCAACTACTTATTATTTAGTAGCTTTCTTTTTGTTTGCAACAGTTTTCTTACGTCCTTTACGTGTACGTGCATTGTTTTTTGTACTTTGACCACGCAATGGCAAGCCTAAACGGTGACGAATTCCTCTGTAGCAACCGATGTCCATCAATCGTTTAATATTGATTTGGACTTCACTACGAAGTTCTCCTTC
Organism: Lentimicrobiaceae bacterium; assembly: GCA_031262365.1. Classification (GTDB taxonomy): domain Bacteria; phylum Bacteroidota; class Bacteroidia; order Bacteroidales; family F082; genus JAISHW01. The sequence continues at coordinate 22,872 of JAISHW010000018.1, read as the reverse complement.
TACCTTGTAGCCTTCACCAATAACTGTACGAATCGCATTTTGTTCGTCGTCCGTCCAGTCTTGAACTTTTTTGTTTACGTCAACTCCTGCTTTATCAAGAATTTTTTGTGCTGTACTTTTACCAATGCCGAAAATATACGTCAAAGAAATTTCTCCACGTTTGTTATTCGGGATATCAACACCTGCTATACGAGCCATATCTCTCTTTTAATTAATATTTTTTACTTGTTTTAACCTTGACGTTGTTTAAACTTCGGGTTTTTTTTGTTAATTACATATAATCTGCCTTTACGACGTACAATTTTGCAATCCGCAGATCTTTTCTTAACTGATGCTCTGACTTTCATTTTCTTATGTTTTTAAAAGCCTTGTTTGTGTGCTTTTCGATTATTTATTTATTTGTATCTAAATGTTATACGACCTTTTGTCAAATCGTAGGGCGACATTTCTAGTTTAACACGGTCGCCCGGCAAAATTCTGATGTAGTGCATGCGCATTTTCCCTGAAATATGAGCTGTGATAACTAAGCCGTTTTCGAGCTCTACCCTGAACATCGCATTTCCTAACGATTCTACTACGGTTCCATCTTGTTCTATCGACAATTGTTTTGCCATATAATTTTTATTCGTTTGTTGGGTCTATTTCTTCAACCCATTTAAAACTCGATAAAATGTCGGGTTTACCTTTCCTTATTGCTACATCGTGTTCAAAATGTGCCGATATTTTTCTATCAGCCGTGCGCACTGTCCACCCGTCGCGTTCTTGGATTACTGTTCGAGTACCTAAATTGATCATCGGTTCGATGGCGAGTACCATACCTTCGGTCAATTTCGGTCCAACACCACGACGTCCGTAGTTTGGTACTTGTGGTGCTTCGTGCATCGAGCGACCGATTCCATGTCCGACCAAATCGCGTACAACACTGTATCCAAATTCTTCGACATAGGTTTGAATGGCATGACCAATGTCGCCAATACGGTTTCCTGCAACGGCTTTTTCTATTCCTTTGTAGAGCGATTCTTTTGTTCGTTTCAGTAGCTGTTTGGCTTCTTCGCTGATTTCGCCTACACCAAATGTGTAAGCAGAATCGCCATGAAAACCGTTTTTGTATGCTCCACAATCGATCGAAACAATATCGCCTTCTTTCAACTCGTAGTTTCCCGGTATTCCGTGAACGACTTGTTCGTTTACCGAGATACAGAGTGATGCGGGAAATCCGTTATACCCTTTGAAACTAGGTGTCGCACCATTGTCGCGAATAAATGCTTCGGCAATACAATCCAATTCAATGGTTTTGATACCAGGCCTGATGTGTTTTGCAACTTCGGCTAAGGTCTTTCCAACAAGCAAAGAACTTTCTCTTTGTATTTCTATCTCTTCGTCTGTTTTAATAAGAATCATCAGCGATAGAAAAATTATATAACGTTGCCCCCCGAACGTCCTTTTATACGTCCCGATTTTGTTAATCCATCATAATGACGCATTAAAAGGTGGCTTTCAATTTGTTGAAGTGTGTCAAGAACAACTCCAACCAAAATCAACAACGATGTTCCACCATAGAATTGAGCAAACTGACTGCTCACGCCCATCATCGATACAAGTGCCGGCATGATAGCTACCAAAGCCAAGAAAAGCGATCCTGGTAAGGTTATGCGCGACATGATTGTATCTAAATATTCGGCTGTTTTTTTACCCGGTTTGATTCCAGGAATAAAACCGCCATTCTTTTTCATATCTTCTGCCATTTGATTTGGATTTACTGTTACCGCTGTGTAGAAGTAAGTAAATAATACGATCATGACGAAGAATGTGAAGTTGTACCAAAATCCGTTAATGTTGGTAAATGCGGCTGCAAAGCCGGAAAGGCTTTCAGACTGCGTGAATCCGACCAATGTGATAGGCAAGAACATGATTGCTTGCGCAAAGATGATCGGCATAACGCCTGCTGCATTTACTTTCAATGGAATGTACTGACGCACACCTCCATACTGACGGTTTCCAACAATTCTTTTCGCGTATTGTACCGGAATTTTTCGTGTTCCTTGAACGAGCAAAATCGTAAGTAAAATAACAAATACAAGTACTGCTATTTCAACAAGGAAGAAAATCAAACCGCCTCCTTGTCCCAAACGGGAAGCAAATTCTGAAACCAAAGCAAAAGGCAAACGGGCAATGATACCTACCATGATGATAAGCGAAATACCGTTTCCGATACCTTTATCAGTGATTTTTTCACCCAACCACATGATGAACAGCGTTCCGGCAATCAAGATGATTGTCGATAGAACCCAGAAGAACACATCTGGTGATACGCCTGCTTTAAACGGCACGATAGCTGTTTCTGGCAATTGATAAATAGCGTTAGCAATATAAGCCGGAGCCTGCATTGCTACGATAATTACGGTTAGGTAACGTGTGATTTGATTAATTTTTCGACGTCCACTTTCTCCTTCACGTTGTAAACGTTGGAAATAAGGAATTGCCATACCCAGCAGCTGGATGATAATAGATGCTGTAATGTAGGGCATAATTCCCAGTGCAAATATTGATGCATTTGAGAAAGCTCCTCCGGAAAACATATTCAAAAGCCCTAAAAGTCCTGAGCTTGATTGCTGTTGCAATAGTGCTAATTGATTTGGGTCGATTCCGGGAAGAACGACATACGATCCTAAACGATAGATAATGATAATACCTATTGTGAAGAGGATACGTTTGCGTAGTTCTTCTATTTTAAAGATATTTCGAATTGTTTCTATAAACCTTTTCATTCAGTTTAGATTTTTTCTGCACTGCCACCAATAGCTTGGATTGCTTCCATAGCTTTAGCTGAAAATGCATTTGCTTTAACATCCAATTTAGCTTTTAATTCACCCTTGGCAAGGATTTTTATTTTGTTCTTTTTACCGGCCATTCCGTTTTCAACAAGTACTTCAGGGGTAATGGTTACAATTCCTTTATCAGCCAAAGTTTGTAAAGAATCGAGGTTGATAGCTTGGTATTCTACTCGATTAATATTTTTAAAGCCAAATTTTGGAACACGGCGTGCTAAAGGCATTTGACCGCCTTCGAAGCCTATTTTTCTTGATGTTCCTGAGCGTTGTCCAGCTCCTTTATGACCGCGTGTCGAAGTGCCGCCTCTGCCGGAACCTTGTCCGCGTCCTATTCTTTTTCTGTTCTTTACAGAACCTTCTGCTGGTTTAAGATTACTTAGATCCATTGTATGCTGATTTTTTCCTTTTTCAATAATTATAATTCTTCTATTTTCAAAAGGTGTTTTACCTTATTTACCATACCGGCGATATCAGGAGTCATCGTAACCTCAAGTGTTTGGTTCATTTTTTTGAATCCCAAACTTCTTAGTGTGTCTTTTTGGTCTAGTGGTCTTCCTATGCCGCTTCTAACTTGTGTGATTCTTGCTTTTTTCATTTGTTTCAAGATTATCCGTTAAATACCGTGTCGAGTTCTACGCCTCTGACTTGTGCTACAGTGAATGCGTCGCGCATTTTAGTTAAAGCATCGAATGTGGCTTTAACTACTGAGTGTGGGTTTGAAGAGCCTTTTGATTTTGCCAAAACGTCTTTTACACCAACACTTTCGAGCACAGCGCGCATTGCTCCACCTGCGATAACACCTGTTCCGTGTGTAGCAGGCTTGATCAATACGTATGCACCACTATATTTTCCGTGTTGTTCGTGTGGTACGGTTCCTTTTAAGATAGGTACTTTCACGAGGTTTTTCTTTGCATCGTCGACTCCTTTAGCGATAGCTGCAGCTACTTCTTTAGCTTTTCCCAGTCCATAACCTACAACGCCGTTTTCGTTTCCAACGACTACAATTGCTGAGAAGCTGAATGTACGACCTCCTTTGGTTACTTTCGTAACACGTTGGATGCTTACCAATCGATCTTTAAATTCGATTTCGCTGGATTTTACTCTTTTTATGTTTGCTTCTGACATGTTTTTTTAGAATTTTAATCCTCCATTACGAGCAGCTTCGGCTAGCGATTTTACTCTTCCATGATATAAATAACCGTTACGGTCGAAAATTACTGTTTCAATTCCGGCTGCTTTTGCTTTTTCGGCGACAAGTTGTCCGACTAATTGAGCTTGTTCTACTTTCGTAACTTTTTTATCGGCGATATTACTGTCGTTTGAGTCGGCAGCTAATAGTGTTACGCCTGCTTCGTCGTTGATTAGTTGAACGTATATCTGTTTGTTGCTTCTGAAAACAGACATTCTTGGGCGTTCGGCAGTACCTTTAATAATCTTACGGATTCTTTTTTTGATACTGAATCTTCTTGTTTCTTTTTTATTCTTTATTGCCATTTCAAATGGTTTTTAGAGCCTTATTAATTATTTACCAGCTGTTTTACCTGCCTTACGTCTCAATTCTTCACCTTGGAAGCGAATTCCTTTTCCTTTGTAAGGTTCGGGGTTACGGAACGAACGAATTTTGGCTGCTACTTGTCCAAGCAGTTGTTTGTCGTGCGAACGCATCTTCAGAATTGGGTTTTTACCTCTTTCTGTAATGCTCTCCGCTTTGATTTCTTCGGGTAGTTCTAATATGATATTGTGAGAGTATCCCAAGGACATTTCGATTACTTGTCCTTTTACTTCTACTTTATATCCTACGCCTACAAATTCCTGAATTGTTTCAAAGCCTTCCGATACACCTTTTACCATGTTGAAGAACAATGCGCGATACAATCCATGTTTTGCGCTACTGTCTTCGATGGCTGTGTTTGGTATAACAACGAGCTGGTTGTCTTCTATTTTTATGCTGATTGCTTCGTCAAATTTTTGAGTCAGCGTTCCTGCTTTACCTTTTACCGTGATTACGTTATCGGCAATATTTACTTCAACGCCTGCCGGTATTATTATGGGTAGTTTACCTATTCTTGACATTTTTACAGTTCTCCTCCTATTTAGCTGATATAACACATTATTTCGCCACCAATATGAAGTTTACGAGCTTCTTTGTCGCTCATAATACCCTGTGAGGTTGACACGATAACGATGCCGAGTCCGTTCATAACGCGCGGAAGGTCATCAGCGGCTGCAAATTTACGTAATCCAGGGCGAGAAACGCGCTCTAATTTTGTAAGTGCGGGCATTTTTGTTACAGGATGATATTTTAGTGCTATTTTGATGACACCTTGTTTGTCATCTTCTTCAAATTTGTAGTTAAGAATGTAGCCTTTTTCAAAAAGTATTTTTGTGATGGCTTTCTTAACATTTGAAGCAGGTATTTCTACTATTTTATGTTTTGCAAGGACTCCGTTACGGATACGGGTCAAATAGTCTGCTATCGGATCGGTATTCATCTTTTGATCTTTCTTTATATTATTCTTCTACCAACTTGCTTTCTTTACTCCTGGAATCAAACCTTTGAGTGCCATTTCACGAAAATTGATACGCGAGATTCCAAATTGTCTCATGTATCCTTTTGGTCGACCTGTAAGTTGACAGCGATTGTGCAGGCGTACAGGTGAAGCATTCTTAGGCAGTTTCTGCAAAGCTTCATAGTCACCGGCTTCTTTTAGGGCAGCGCGTTTGGCTGCATATTTTTCTACCAGTTTTGCTCTTTTACGCTCGCGCGCTTTCATAGACTCTTTTGCCATGCTTATGAATTTTTTTGATTTTTAAATGGAAGACCAAATTGTTTTAATAGTGCGAGTGCTTCTTTATCGGTTTTTGCCGATGTTACAAAGGTAATGTCCATGCCATTGATACGGTTTACTTTATCGATGTCGATTTCGGGAAAAATGATTTGTTCGGTAATACCGAAGCTGTAGTTTCCACGACCATCAAAACCTTTATCGTTGATGCCTCTAAAGTCGCGCACACGTGGTAATGCTACGGCTACCAAACGTTCGAGAAATTCGTACATTCTATCGCCGCGTAGTGTTACGCGCACACCAATTGGATTTCCACGACGTAGTTTAAAGTTCGATACGTCGCGTTTTGATATAGTAGGTACGGCTTTTTGTCCGGTGATGTTTGTCATTTCTTCTACACCGTAATCGATCAGTTTTTTATCGGTCAATGCTGCGCCGATACCCTGATTGAGTGAAATTTTCAAAAGCCGTGGAACCTGCATGATGGATTTGTATCCAAATTCTTGTTTGAGTGCAGGCACGATTTCACTCTTGTATTGTTCTCTTAGTCTGGGTTTGTAGTTCATTACTTAATAATCTCCCCTGTCTTTTTTGAATAACGGACTAATTTTCCTGTTTCGTCTAATTTGCGTCCTGTACGTGTCGGTTTACCACTTTTGTCAATAAGTTGTAAGTTCGAAATGTGTACGGCTGCTTCTTTTTTTACGATGCCACCTTTTGGGTTTTCTGTGTTTGGGCGTGTGTGTTTCGAAACAAGGTTTACACCTTCTACGATGGCTCTTTGTTTCTCAACATTTACAACCAAAACTTTACCTTGTTCGCCTTTGTGGTCGCCGGCTATTACGATAACGTTATCGCCTTTTTTTATGTGTAGTTTTGCCATTTTGTTTTCGTTTTATCGTTTATAACACTTCCGGTGCCAACGAAACAATTTTCATGTATTGTTTCTCTCTAAGTTCTCTGGCTACGGGTCCAAAGATACGTGTTCCCATCATTTCGCCTGCGTTGTTTAACAAAACGACGGCATTGTCGTCGAAGCGAATCAATGATCCGTCGCGACGGCGTGTTTCTTTTTTCGTGCGTACAACAACGGCTTTCACTACGGCTCCTTTTTTAGCGTTTCCGCTAGGAAGTGCATTTTTTATCGTTACTACGATTTGGTCGCCGATACGGGCATAACGTTTTTTCGTTCCGCCTAATACGCGAATACAAAGTACTTCTTTTGCGCCGCTGTTGTCAGCTACTGCGAGTCTTGATTCTTGTTGTATCATATTATTTAGCCCTTTCGATTATTTCAACCAATCTCCAACATTTGTCTTTACTCAACGGACGGGTTTCCATGATGCGTACTGTGTCGCCGATGTTACACTCGTTTTGCTCGTCATGAGCCATAAATTTTTTCGATTTTTTCACAAATTTACCGTAGATAGGGTGTTTGACGCGACGAGTAACTTCAACAACGATTGACTTGTTCATCTTGTTGCTGGTTACCACTCCGATTCTTTCTTTCCTAAGATTCCTTGCTTCCATCTTCTGTTTCCTCGTCCTTTATTGTTTATTTTCTTCGAGTTGGCGTTTTCTCAACTCTGTCATCAAACGTGCAATTGTTTTGCGGTAAGCACCAATTTTGTTTGGGTTTTCCAATGGTGAAACCGCATGGTTGAGTTTTAAACGTATAAGTTGTTTGCGCTCTTCATCGAGACGTTCCAATAAATCGGCTGTGCTCAACTCTCTAATTACTTCCTGTTTCATCTTTTTTCAATCTTGTTAGATTATTCTACATAGTCTCTTCTTACCACAAATTTTGTCGTAATAGGCAATTTTTGTGCAGCAAGACGTAGTGCTTCTTTAGCAATAGCTAACGGAACGCCTTCTGCTTCAAAAATGATTCTTCCTGCTTTTACGGGAGCAACAAAGTATTCAGGAGCACCTTTTCCTTTACCCATACGAACCTCTGCAGGTTTTCTGGTAATTGGTTTATCGGGAAATACGCAAATCCAAATTTGTCCCTCACGTTTCATATGACGTGTTACGGCTTGACGTGCAGCTTCAATCTGGCGTCCGGTAAGCCATGCTTCTTCCATTGCTTTTATTCCGAATGTACCAAAAGCAAGTTCGTGACCACGATGTGCCAGACCTTTCATTTTATTCTTTTGGTGTCTTCTGAATTTTGTTTTCTTTGGCTGTAACATTGTTACTTATGTATTTATATTCGTAATTCTGATTATTTACGTTTTCTTTGACGCGGAGCTCCTCCCGGTTTGTTTCCGGACGGCATGCTGTTTTGTTTTTTAGCTGCACCGCCTACTGTGCTTGGTACGAGTTCCGGACGACCGTAAATTTCTCCTTTACATATCCATACTTTGATACCAATACGTCCGTAAGTTGTATGTGCTTCTACAAGTGCGTAGTCGATGTCAGCACGTAGTGTGTGCAACGGAATACGTCCTTCTTTGTATGTTTCTTGGCGTGCCATTTCAGCACCGCCAACGCGACCCGAAATCATTACTTTGATTCCTTCGGCTCCGATACGCATACTTCCCGTAACAGCTGTTTTGATCGCTTTGCGGAAGGACACACGACCTTCAATTTGTTTTGCTATCGTCGAGGCTACTATAAAGGCATCGAGTTCCGGGCGTTTGATTTCGCTGATGTTGATTTGAACCTCCTTCGAGGTAAGTTTTTTCAACTCTTCTTTGAGTTTATCAACTTCCGAACCGGCTTTTCCGATGATCATTCCCGGACGTGCTGTCGAGATTGTAACTGTTACCAGTTTCAAGGAACGTTCAATGGATATTTTCGATACGCCTGCTTTTCCAAGACGTGCGTTTAGGTATTTTCTGATCTTATCGTCTTCAACAAGCTTGGCCGAAAAATCTTTTCCACCGTACCAATTGGAATCCCATCCTTTGATGATTCCTAATCTAAGACCTATTGGATTCGTTTTTTGTCCCATTCAATTAAAACTTATCTGCGTGATTCTTTTTATTCTGCTATTCTGCTATCAACAATCAATGTAACGTGGTTCGAACGTTTGCGAATTCTGTGTGCACGACCTTGTGGTGCGGGTTGAACTCTTTTAAGCATACGACCCGGATCGACGTATATTTCTTTTACATACAGATTGCTGTCTTCGATACGTTTGCCTTCGTTTTTGGCTTCCCAGTTTGCGATTGCCGAGCGAAGAAGTTTGTATAGTCTATTTGAGGCTTCTTTCGATGAGTATTGAAGTGCATGTAATGCTAACTCAACGCGCATTCCTCTAATCATATCAGCTACAAGACGCATTTTTCGAGGCGATGTAGGCACGTCATTCAAGCGTGCCATAGCTACGGTTTTACGTGCTTCTTTTATTGCTTCCGCTGTTTTATGTTTTCTAGCTCCCATTGTTATCTACTCTTTATTTTTTTCCTTTGTCTTTTTTACCCGCATGTCCCCGGAAGATACGTGTTGGGGCAAATTCTCCTAATTTATGTCCAACCATATTTTCGGTTACGTAAACCGGTATGAATTTGTTTCCGTTGTGGACTGCAATGGTTTGACCTACAAAGTCAGGAGAAATCATTGATGCTCTAGACCAAGTTTTAATCACGGTTTTCTTTCCGGATTCAACATTTTCCATCACTCGTTTTTCGAGTTTGTAGTGGATGTATGGACCTTTTTTTAGTGAACGACTCATTGTGTGCTATTTTCTACCTGATTAAACTATTTCTTCCTTCTTTCTATAATGTACATGCTGGAAGCTTTTTTCTTCGAACGTGTCTTATATCCCTTAGCAGGTAAGCCTTTACGACTACGTGGATGTCCTCCTGTAGCGCGACCTTCACCACCACCCATCGGGTGATCAACAGGGTTCATTACAACACCTCTTACGCGAGGACGACGACCTAACCAACGACTACGACCTGCTTTACCTGATATTTCGAGGCTGTGGTCGGCATTCGATACCGTTCCAATGGTTGCTTTACAACTTTGGAGAATCATTCTTGTTTCGCCTGATGGCATTTTCAAGATGGCGTATTTGCCTTCTCTCGACATGAGTTGTGCATAAGAACCTGCGCTACGTGCCATTTTAGCTCCTTGTCCCGGACGTAATTCGATGTTGTGGATTACGGTACCAAACGGAATGTCACTCAAAAACAGGGTGTTTCCTACGTTTGGTTGGATACCTTTTCCCGACACGATTTGTTGTCCTACTTTCAAGCCTTGAGGTGCTATGATGTAGCGTTTTTCACCGTCAGCATAGAATACCAGTGCAATGCGTGCTGTACGATTTGGATCGTATTCGATTGTTTTGACCACTGCGGGGATATTGTCTTTGTCGCGTTTGAAGTCGACAATTCTATAACGTTGCTTGTGGCCTCCGCCTACATTGCGGACAGTCATTTTTCCTGTTTTGTTACGTCCACCTGTACTCTTTCCCGGAGCCAGCAATGACTTTTCTGGCTTATCGGTGGTTATTTCGTCAAAAGCGCTTATGATTTTAAAGCGTTGACCCGGGGTCGTTGGTTTGTATTTCTTTAAAGCCATTTATCTAAATGTTGCTAAAAAAATCAATAGTTTCTCCTTCAGCTAAAGTCACAACGGCTTTTTTAAAAGCATCGTTTTTACCGGATAGTAATCCGGCTTTGGTATAGCGTGACTTGCGCTTTCCATCATAATTCATAGTATTCACAGCAGTTACCTGAACTCCATAAAGTTCTTCAACGGCAGATTTGATCTGCAATTTGTTGGCACGCTTGTCTACAATAAACCCGTAGCGGTTAAGCTTTTCGCTTATTGCATTCATTTTCTCCGTAATTACCGGTTTCTTAATGATAATCATTTCTCTAAACTTTTATTTATTCGTAACTACGCAAGTATTTCTTCGATAGTCTTCAACGAGCTTTCGCAAACAAAGAGTTTCTTAGCGTTTAAGATATCGTAGGTATTCAGGTTTTGTGCCAAAGCAACTTTTGTACGTTGGATGTTGCGCGAAGCGAGAACAACGTTTTCTTCTACTTGAGGCATCACAAAAAGGTTTTTGCCACCTTCTACCTTAAAGTTATTTAATACTTCGATCATCTTTTTCGTTTTAGGTACTTCAAACGAGAAGTCTTCAACGATGATGATTTCTTGATCATTTAGTTTGTAAGTAAGTGCCGAACGACGTGCTAGCTGCTTTACTTTTTTATTGAGTTTGAAACCGTAATCGCGTGGTTGTGGACCGAATACACGACCGCCTCCTTTGAATACCGGTGATGTGATGCTACCAGCACGAGCTGTACCTGTACCTTTTTGTTTCTTTATCTTGCGTGTGCTGCCTGCGATTTCCCAACGTTCTTTCGATTTGTGAGTGCCTTGACGTTGATTTGCAAGATATTGTTTGGTATCGAGGTAGATAGCATGATCATTCGGCTCTACTCCAAACACATTTTCACTCAACTGTACTTTGCGTCCAGTTGGTTCACCGTTTATTTTATGAACAACTAACTCCATCTTTCTATTTTTAAATAGCCGTTTTTAGAACCCGGAACGGATCCTTTAACCAATAATAAATTCTTTTCCGGTACAATCTTCACGATTTCAAGGTTGATGGCTTTAACACGATGGTTTCCCATTTGTCCGGCCATACGCATTCCTTTGAAAACGCGTGAAGGATAAGATGATGCTCCGATCGAACCCGGTGCTCTCAGTCTGTTGTGCTGACCGTGTGTTCGCTGTCCTACACCACCAAATCCGTGACGCTTTACTACGCCTTGGAAGCCTTTACCTTTGCTGATACCTACCACGTCAACAAATTCACCTTCCATGAATACGTCTACGGTAACTTGTTCACCAAATTTTTTTCTTTCTTCAAAACGGGTAAATTCAGCAATCATCTTCTTTGGGCCTGTTCCGGCTTTTTTAGCGTGTCCTATATCGGCTTTTGTAGCGTGTTTTTCTTTCTTATCGTCAAACGAAAGTTGAACAGCCTCATAACCATCATTTTCGATGGTTCTGATTTGTGTTACCGTGCACGGACCTGCTTCTATGACAGTTACCGGGATATTTTTCCCGTTGCTGTCGTAGATGCTCGTCATCCCTACCTTTTTTCCTAATATTCCTGACATGTTACTATGCTTTTATTTTTCTTTGCTAACCTCAGCAAAAGGTCATAGTTTAATTTCTACTTCTACTCCACTTGGCAGTTCAAGTTTCATCAAGGAGTCGATTGTTTGCGATGTCGAGTTATAAATATCGAGCAATCGTTTGTATGATGATAACTCAAATTGTTCTCTTGATTTTTTGTGTACGAATGTTGAACGTAACACAGTGTAAATCTTTTTGTCAGTTGGCAATGGTATCGGACCACTTACCACAGCACCAGTCGTTTTGATTGTTTTAACAATCCGTTCAGCTGATTTATCAACTAAATTGTGATCGTACGACTTTAATTTTATTCTTATCCTTTGGTTCACGTTTAAGAATTATTATTGTTTATGATTACTTTATAATCCCTTTTGCTTTGTTGACAACCTCTTCCGATATGTTGGCAGGTGCTGGCGCATAATGGCTGAATTCCATGCTCGAGCTGGCTCGACCTGATGTGAGTGTACGTAAAGATGTTACGTAGCCAAACATTTCGGAAAGTGGCACATCTGCTTTTACTACCTGAGAACCTACTTTAGCGATTACCTCACGCAATATTGCTCTTCTTTTATTCAAATCTCCCGTTACGTCACCTAAGTTTTCGCTCGGAGTATTTACTTCTATTTTCATGATAGGCTCTAAGATGATCGATCCGGCTTTTGCTCCTGCTATTTTGTAACCGAGCCGAGCTGCCATTTCGAACGATAAGGAGTCGCTATCAACAGGGTGGAACGATCCGTCGATCAAACGCACTTTGATGCTATCGACCGGAAATCCTGCCAAAACGCCATTTACCATAGCTTCTTTAAATCCTTTTTGGATTGCAGGAATGTATTCGCGAGGAATGTTTCCACCTTTTACTTCGTCAACAAATTGTAAGCCGGTAACACCTTCATCAACCGGTCCAATTTCGAATTGGATATCGGCAAATTTACCACGACCACCGGTTTGTTTTTTGTAAACTTCGCGATGTTTTGCCGTTTTTGTCAACGCTTCTTTGTATGCTACTTGTGGACGACCTTGATTTGCTTCAACGTTGAATTCGCGTTTGAGGCGATCAACTAAAATTTCAAGGTGCAACTCTCCCATTCCTGAGATGATTGTTTGTCCTGAGTTTTCGTCCGTATGAACCCTAAACGTCGGATCTTCTTCGACTAATTTTGCCAAAGCAATCGACATTTTATCCATATCAGCCTGTGTTTTAGGCTCTAAAGCGATATGAATAACAGGTTCAGGGAATGTTATTGATTCTAATAATAAAGGTGCGTTTTCAACCGTTAGCGTGTCACCTGTACGGATTGTTTTAAATCCGACAGCTGCACCTATATCACCTGCTTCGATACGATCGAGCGGGTTTTGTTTATTCGCGTGCATTTGCATGATACGCGAAATACGTTCTTTTTTACCTGTCGATACGTTGTAAACATACGATCCTGATTCCAATGTTCCTGAATAAACTCGGAAGAATGCTATACGACCTACAAACGGATCGGTTGCAATTTTGAAAGCTAAAGCACTGAAAGGAGCTGAACTTTCGGATGCGCGTGTTTCTTCTTTTCCTGTATTCGGATTGATTCCTTTTATGGCATCAATATCTAACGGACACGGAAGGTATTCAACAATGCCATCGAGAAGCATCTGCACGCCTTTGTTTTTGAACGATGCGCCACATAACACAGGGTTAATACGCATGCTTATGGTAGCTTTCCTGATTTGGGATATAATTTCTTCTTCAGTAATGCTATTCGGATCGTCCATGAATTTTTCGAGTAGCTCATCGCTTTCTTCGGCTACGCCTTCGATGAGTTTCAAGCGGTATTCCAAAACGGTGTCAACAAGGTCGTCGGGAATAGGCACTTCATTTACTACCATACCTTTCGAACTTTCGTCCCATATATACGCTTTTCCCGATACCAAATCAACTACGCCTCTAAATGTATCTTCTTCGCCAATTGGAATTTGCAGCGGTACGGGATTTGCTCCAAGACGCTCACGAATTTGTGCCACAGCACCAAAGAAGTCGGCACCGGCACGATCCATTTTGTTTACGAAACACAAACGAGGCACTTTGTATTTATCGGCTTGACGCCATACTGTTTCCGATTGCGGCTCAACACCTCCAACAGCGCAGAACAATGCTACGGCTCCATCTAAAATACGCAACGAACGTTCTACTTCCACCGTGAAGTCAACGTGTCCGGGAGTATCAATGATATTGATTTTGTATTGTTCGTTTTTGTGATTCCAAAAAACTGTTGTAGCTGCTGAAGTGATTGTGATTCCACGTTCTTGCTCTTGAACCATCCAGTCCATCGTTGCAGAACCTTCGTGTACTTCGCCTAACTTATGGCTTCGACCCGTATAATAAAGAATACGCTCAGTCGTAGTCGTCTTACCAGCATCGATGTGTGCCATGATGCCGATATTCCGCGTGTGACGGAGTCGTGTTTCGTTATTATTTTTATCGCCGTTTGCCATTTTATTGTTCGTTTTTAGAATCTGAAGTGCGAGAATGCTTTGTTAGCTTCTGCCATTCTGTGTGTATCTTCTTTCTTTTTGAATGCAGCACCTTCTTCTTTATAGGCTGCCATGATTTCAGATGCAAGTTTTTGTCCCATTGATTTCTCGTGACGTTTGCGTGCATATCCAATCATGTTTTTCATTCCGATCGATTGTTTACGACCCGGTCTGATTTCCGAAGGAATCTGGAAGGTAGCACCACCGATACGGCGGCTTCTAACTTCTACTGCCGGCGTTACGTTAGCAAGTGCTTTTTTCCATACTTCTACAGGATCTTCGTTGGTTTTGTTTGCAACGATGTCCATTGCTTGGTAGAAAATATCATAAGCTACATTCTTCTTGCCTTCCAACATGATGTTGTTTACAAATTTTGTAACCAATATATCGCCGAATTTCGGATCGGGAAGAATGATTCTTTTCTTTGGTTTTGCTTTTCTCATTGCAATTTATCTTAATCTGTGTGATTAATTAACCTTTTTATATTATTTCTTTTTAGCTGCTGCTTTCGGACGTTTGGTTCCGTATTTTGATCTGCGCTGTGTTCTACCTTCGACTCCCGAGGTATCCAATGCACCACGAATGATGTGATAACGTACTCCCGGCAAGTCTTTTACACGACCTCCTCTGATCATCACGATCGAGTGCTCTTGTAAGTTATGACCTTCACCAGGAATGTATGCGTTTACTTCTTTTTGGTTTGTCAAACGTACACGCGCAACTTTTCTCATTGCCGAGTTCGGTTTTTTTGGCGTGGTAGTATAAACTCTCACACATACCCCACGACGTTGTGAACACGAATCAAGTGCCGGAGATTTGCTCTTGTCGACCAATTTTTGGCGTCCTTTCCGCACTAATTGTTGAATAGTAGGCATTTGTAATTATTTAATTATGTTTTAGTACCCCTTTTGGGAGCGCAAAATTAGTAAACTTTTAATTTCGAACAAATGATTATTCAAAAAAATTACTTTTTATTTTACCGGGGATGTAGTTTAAGGACAGCATAAGCCTCTGTGGAGGTAACTTAAACACGCAAAACAGTATGTAAAAAGAGCTTTTTCTATTTTGCGAAGAAACCTATATCGTTTAACTTATCAGGTTCCTTAACCTATATCGCACTCAAAAACAAATTGTCGCCAACCTGTTTTTTTCGGACGGCAAAAGTACAACTTATTTGATACAAAACAAACATTTGTAAAAAAAATATTTTCGTTTTCGTTACTCACTGATCTTTGTGAAAACATATTTCTCAGAACCAAGCCCGAAAACGTTGAATCAATCAAAAGAATTGTTTTTAGCATTTCCGCCATTTTAGAATTAAGAAAAATGTTTTACCGCAACTCATTGCTAAATTCAACTATTTTCACGTCTCTTAAAATATTCTTTTACATTTTTTTTACAAAACACTTGACTTTTCAAAATTACATGCTTATCTTTGTCGCATACTTTGTTGAAAACAAAATTTCAAACCACCAAAATATTCGACATCATTACAAATCAAACACGAAACACATGAAAAAGTCATTCTTACTCTTAGCTATTCTAATCTCCCTTATTCATACTGAAATTTTAGCTCAAGATTGTGTGCAATGTGCAGGACTTTCTGTGAGTCAAGGTACAAATGCCAGTCGAATAGGCACCAATACAAGTGCTCAGGGACATTCTGCTTTTGCTTCGGGCTACGCCTCACATGCTACCGGAAATTATAGTTCTGCATTAGGATACACTGCAACAGCAAGCGGTGCCTATAGCCTTTCGATGGGGCTTAACACAACAGCTTCGGCAAGTACAGCTTTTGCTATCGGGCAAAACGCACAAGCCACACAACCAGGTGCTTTTGTTATTGGCAAATATATTACGGCTTCTGTTACAAATTCGCTCATTTTTGGCATCGGTTATAGCAGTACGGCATTGCTGACTAATTCTATTCCTAATAGCATGATGTTTGGTGTATATAGCAGCTCGCCTTCTGTTACAATTAGACAAGTTTCGGCAAGTAATGATATAGCATTAGTCGGCATCGGCACTACCGATCCAAAACAACTATTACATATAAACGGCAACACGCTGCTTAGTGGCACAAACAACAGCTTGTTATTCGGTTCCGGTACAATTACAAGTACGAATTTAAGCGGCAATTTCGGTATACGATACGTGAACAATTCAGGACTTCATTTCTATAAACCGGCAATCGGAAGCAATGCCGCTATAAACAATATCCTTTACATTCGCGATAGCGGCAATATCGGAATCGGCACGAGCAGTCCGGAAACAAAACTACACGTATCAGGCGACACAAAAACCACAAACTTAACCGCTACAGGAAATGCACAAGTGGGTTCTTTAACAGCCACCGGAACGATACAATCAGATTCTTTAACGACTACTGGAGGAATTCAAGCTGGTTCGCTTCGTGTTTCGGGTGCTTCACAAACAAATACATTAGCTGTAACCGGAAACGCACAAGTAGGTTCTTTAGTTACAAATGGTGCCGTTACATTCAACAGTTTATCCGGACAAACAACCGAAATGCTCGTTATCAACTCAAACGGATTGGTAAGCACTCAAGAAATAATTTCCGGCGACAATTTAGGCAATCATACAGCCACACAAAACATTAATTTGAACAACAGATTGCTTGTAAACGGCGCATCTTCCACTTCGGGTTTGTTTGTAGCCACTAACGGAAACGTTGGCATAGGCACTTCCACGCCCGCACAAAAATTATCCGTAAACGGCAACATTCGCGCCAAAGAAATCAAAGTCGAAACAGCCAATTGGCCCGATTACGTATTTGATAACACATACGAACTCATGGATTTAAAACAAGTAGAATCCTTTATCAATCAAAACGGTCATCTGCCCGAAATACCTTCGGCTAAAGAAGTATCGGAAACCGGTGTAAACCTAAGCGAAATTAATGCGTTACTACTTAAAAAAATTGAAGAATTGACTCTTTATCTTATTCAACAACAAACTGTTATTAATGAACTTAGCAACAAAATTGATAAATTAGAAGGAGATAAGTGATGAAAAAAATATTTTTTCTCATTCTTTTTACACATTCTTTAAGCATTTATGCACAATTGGAATTACAAAGAGGTGTGTGCGAAGGAGTAGTAACTGTTCCCATTGAAACTTTCAATATATGTAATCCTAACCCATGGGTACTTATTTTTGAAGATAACTTTGAAGGTACTTCTCTTGATTTAACAAAATGGACACCTATAGAAGGAGTGCCAAGAGACTTCAATTTTAATGACCAGAAAGCATGGCATACCGCAGAAAATATAATTGTCAGTAATGGAACATTAAAAATTGTTACTGAAAAATTAGATACCCCCTATCAAGGAACATGGGTTATTGATTGGAGCACATCACCACCCACTGAAAAAACAGATAGTTTTAACTATACTACAGGAGAAATTTGGTCTAAATACGAATTTGAATACGGAAAAATCGAAGCTCGAATAAAGATACCAAAAGGTAAAGGTTTTTGGCCTGCTTTTTGGGCATATAGCGGCAATCCTTGGAATGAAATTGATATATTCGAATTTTCGGAAAATAAACCTCGTGAACATGATATGAATGTGCATTGTGATTACTATAATCAAGGGGATGGTCATAAGAAAGACTGTCACAGTAATTACACAGGTGTAGATTTTTCTCAAGATTTTCATATTTTTACGCTAACATGGGAAAGAAACAAAATCGAATGGTTAGTTGATGGTGAGGTAGTAAGAAGTGACTATAGGTACTACACAATACTTGGACAAGAGATTGGATGTACGATTTATGAGTATCAACAATATGCTATGAATATAGTATATCCGATAAATCCGATGTCAATAATTTTAAACCTTGCTATTGAAAGTAAGGATAATGCCCCTAATGATTCAACTCCATTTCCGAGTCAGATGGAAATTGACTGGGTTCGATACTATCAAAGAAAGCCTTGTCAAAATATAACCATTACAAATGCTGATCAACAACCCTTAATCAACGATGTTTATAACGCAATCGTGGGTGAGAATATTTGCATCAATTGCGACTATATAGTCCAGTCAGAAGAATTACTTGAAATAGCTGCCAGTGATGAAATCACACTTAAATCAGGATTCAAAGCGGAAAATGGATCGACGTTTATGACAAGAATTGATCCGACAATATGTGGTACTTCAACAATATATTATAACCACGATAATGATGAAAACGACATATTTGTTTCCGATATAAATTTCTTAGCTAATAAAAAGGAAATTATCGATAAAGATTTTCAAATCTACCCCAACCCAAGCAGTGGAATCGTTCACGTTGAAAGCACTACTAATTCTTTGAAACGAGCAATTATAAAAGTATATAATTCCTTAGGCATATTGATGCTGCAAAAAGAAGCAATAATAGATGAAAAATACCAAATAAACCTTACATCAGCAAACAATGGATTGTATTTAATAACCATAGAAACTGATAACAGTAATCTTACAAAGAAAATAATTATCAATCATGAAAAAACAAATTAGCTTATTAATACTAACACTCTCTGTTTGTTGGTCGTGCAACGATAAAATCAAAAGAGATACGGAGCCTCCTATTGCTCTTTATAAGATGGAAAATGATTATTCGAACCACGCTTTTGTAATGCTCTCATTTGATAAAACAGAAATTACAGGATTACCGGGATATTTTTATGATGATGGTCCTCACAATTTTCCACTCAAATTAACAAACAATTATTATCTAAGAGGTGATTTTGGCATTAATACAGCGTATCTTTCTATTTCAAAAGAAGCGTATAATGAACATAATTTAAGCATAAGTGAATTATATCAATTAATTATTGATTTTGACCCTTATGTGGAATATTATATATGCAAAGATGACACAAAGATTATGTACTCTCAAACCATAAATGGTTTTAACACCGTACAATACGACTCTGCTTTCATCAATAAACTTATAATTGAAAACAAGTTAAAAAAATACTTCTGCAGAATAAAATAACTAGGCGAGATGAAAAAGCATCTATTAATATACTTCTTAATATACTTCTGCACCTTGTGGGTATCGGATGTTTATGCACAGAAAAAGAATAGTTTTTCAATAGAAACAAATTTGAATTATCTCCATTTTAATTATAAAGTAAAAAACGCAAAAAATTATTTCAACTATGAGGCATCTTTTTTGGCTTCGTATTACAAAACCGAAAAATTAAAATTAGGAATTGGTATTTTATATGCCAGTAAATATTTTTATGCCACATACAATATTCCCGATCCATTGTACAAAAAAGAGTATCGAATGCAATTTATAGGAATACCTTTTTTTATTCAAAGACAAGTTTATCAATACAATAAACAATTATATCTCAATGCTTTATTCGGATTTGTAATCTATAATTGCATCAATTATGATTTAAAATCGTACTATACCAACAAACCTACACTGTATGCAAATAATCTATGTATGACAAATTATATAGACCTTTCTATACGGACCGGTATTGCTATTACCATTCGATTAAATGAAAGATTTTTGCTGAATACGAAGCCTTTTATAGCACTTGAACTTTTGAAAGAAAACTATAACCATGCTTATCCTGATGCCAAAACAATATCTTTTGGCGGAGAAATAGGTATTGAATTTCTCTTAAACAAATAAAACATTTTTAATAACAAAAAGTATCACTTTAAACACATTCACTTATGAAAAAATCAAAATTCATTTTTCTCACTGCTCTTTCGGTTGCATGCGCAAGTCTTTTGCTATCGTGCAAAAAAGACACTGCTACAAAACCGGATGAAATCAGGCAAAACTTCTCGTCCGAAGCGGCTAAAGAAGTATGGCAAACCATCAACACCTTTTTTGAAACACGTCAAATGTACAAAACAGGACTAAAAACCGACAACGGTACGGTAACCATCGACCGTGCACGCGAAATTTTAGACAGAACAATCAATTACTATTATGGTAACCCAACTCAAAACGCCCCAGACAAAACATTGGACACAATACGAGTCGCCGCATTAACACCGGATACCGACGGCAATGTAAACTTCAACGAAGTGATTGAAACATTCGATGCTTTTAGCACGACCATTGCGTTGCGCGAAGATTTAAACAGCGAGATAATACTAAATTATTTTGCCGTTCAGTTTCCTAACTCAAACAACACGAGAAACAACGACAGTATTACTATCGTTTATTCACGCGGATTACTACCGGAAGATCCCATAACAGTGGAGCAAGTTCCTTTCGGTTCTGACGACAATTGGATATGGGGCTTTGATAGGGGACATTGCGACAAACCAAACATAACCTATAGTGATGCTGCACAAGAACTAACCAAAAAATTCATCTATACACCGGCTGAAAATACACCGGCTGAAAATGACAGCGATCCTATAACAATAAATTTTAATTGGGACATTGAATACATCACATATCTTCCTGAAGCACTTGAAGTTACCAACGAATGTTTCTCTGAAAACAATTATTGGTTGTTCTATTTAGAAGGAGAAAATCTTGACCCATATTATTGCATCGACAACAACATGATGAACTGCTATTGGAAGAACATTCGCAATAATATCGTATGGCCTTCCGGAATATTTCATTATTCAGAAACGCTACACTCACCTTATAGAGAATGTTACATCAATAGTTGGCAAGAAAACAGCACGAGTATCGAACACCAAGTCGAAGTATTATACTTTAAAACCGGATATATTTACTAACAATTTTATAAAACAAAATAAAAATTTACAATTATGAAAAAGATTATTTTTACCCTATTCACACTTTTATTATTAACCAGTGTGAAGACGTACGCCCAAGAATTTGAGTATATCACACCTATAAATAGTGAAGAAATCAAATGGAGACCCGTTGTTTACGAACTACAAAACGGAAACTTCATCGTTACGGCACAAGTATATGGCGGTGCTGCGGCTAACAACACCATTCTGCTTTGCCTTTCGGATGAAGGCGAATTGTTGTTCGAAAGGAATCTCGACAGCTATTTAGGACATCGTTTCGGCAATTTCGTCTTTATAGAAACAGAAAATAATGGGCTGTTTTCTATTGGAACAACAAGCAATTCGACAAACGGTTACCTCAAATTTTACAAATTTGATCCGAGCAATTTAGAAGTCATTTACGAAACCACACATGCTGTTGATTTGTCATCTACAACAGAGCCTTCAAAATTGATTCTCAATGGTGCTATTGACGACAATGGAGAAGGTTTGGCAATTAGTTTTCGAAAAATCGCGCCCGATGCAAACCCTAACGATTCTGTTTTTTTCTGGAAACTCGATTATGAAGGCAATATAAAACATACCAATAATTTGGAAGTGCGTACAAATTCGTTCGATCCCGTAACAAATGCGCTGATACGCAACAATTCAGGCGAAGGATACTTTTATTTCACCAACGGGGAAAGCTTTTCTAATGGAGATCCTATCAGCCGGCATTTTGATAACAACTTTGGCCTACTATCGCAAACAGAAATAGTACTGGAAGCACCTCGTGACAAAACTTTTTTGGATCACCTAGATGTCAAACAGTTGCCTGATGGAAACTTTTTAATTGGAGCTGATGGACGTTTTCATGAATTTCTTGTTACTAAACTCCTTGCTTTCTGTTGCGAATTCGACGAACAAATGCAATTAGTTGACAGCATAGCAAAAGGTCCATTCGATGAAACAGAGGAAAGACGGATCCAGAATCAAGTGCCTAATGAAAACTGCATCGATTTTATCGACGAAAATCAAATTTTCTTTGGTTTCAATCTCGACAATCCCGGCATAGGCACCCCTGTTCCCAGACCAAAATATTTTATGTTATACTCACTTGATCGGGAATTAAACACTGTAAAAGAATTCTATTACGGCATCAAAGATAACAGCACTTATTTGTGGATAAGTGATATCGCGGCAACAAAAGATGGCGGGGTTATTTGTGCCGGTCATTTTTGCGATTTTGTTGCGCATAATGCTACAAATTACAACTGTTTTGATGTTACACAACTAGTCATCAAAAAATTCGATTCAAGAGCTTTTAATAGCATCGACGAAGCCCATGCCAACAATCTGAAAGTGGCTTTGGTTTACCCCAATCCGGGCAAAAACGAAATGCTTGTGCGTACCACACTCGAAAATGCAACTGTCGAACTCTATGATCTGCAAGGAAAATTGATTGTAAAGCAATCACTTAACGATAAAATAACAACTATAAATGCTTCCGAATGGCAATCGGGAACCTATCTGTACAAAATCGTTCAAAACGAAAAAGTAATCGAAAGTGGAAAATGGATTAAGGAGTAAAGGGTCTTAAATTCAGCAAAAAAAAGCCACTTTAATCACAAAGTGGCTTTTTTTGATTTATGCTAAAACGTTTTATTTCTTGACTTCATCAATGCGCCACCCAAATTGTCAAAGTCAGGAGTCATTCCGGCGAAGGTACCGGAATCCATTGTGCAAACAAGCCGATAGATGCATTCCTAACAACCTGAGTTCGGGATACGGTAATATATAAAAATAGCCCGAATGGGCTTAATTTTCATAACCTTACGGTCAACGACCTAAGGTAAAATGCCATAAATAACGCTGCTTGAAAAGCAGAAC
>JAISHW010000107.1 GCA_031262365.1 Lentimicrobiaceae bacterium | reverse complement strand
GGCGTAAATTTATAATTGGTCTTGTCAATCAAAATAAAAATATCTTCCCAGAATAAAATGTCGTCGCTGTCTTTTTTAAGTTCCCATTCCTTTCCGTCGCTGCTGGTTTTAACGTAATCGCCTACGTTAATAGAAACTGCGCCGCCGTCTTCCCAAGTTATCACGGCTTTACCGTTGTCCACAACAGGCACGCCGTTATCTACTACTTGGGTAGCAGTGTATTTTTCAACCGCATTGTTCAAAAATGCATAACCTATCGCGCCCGCAGGCACATTGTCTGCTGGCAAATTTGCCACGCTGTCGGCTACTGCGTAAATTGTTGCGCTTGGGGTTGGTGAGGGCGTCCCCCCGCCCTTAGTAAAATTTCCGATAAATGAGTTTAAGGCAATTGTAACAGCTTTTGCGTCTGTATATGAAGTACCATTTACAGAAATTGTATCTTCAGATAAATCAATAGTTTTAATCCCTCTATTTTCAATTGTTTCAAAAATAGTAATAACATTATCCGTACAATTAGCTGCTAATACAGGAGCTAAATACTGTTGTGAAATCAAATTACCATTGTTGCTTTCAATTTTCAGCCCAATTGTTTTGTCATCATCTTTTGTAAATGTATATTTCATATTCTATTTTTTAAAATTTACAATACTAAAATTGTTGTAAAGACGGTTATTAGTTAGCTACTATTGTTGCATTAACGGTTGCTTGAGACAGTCCACTAACAGACGTAAGTGTAATAATGCATTCGCCCTCAATATTTCCTTTGATATGTAGCGCTCCGTTTTCTACCCAAGCATTTGCATTGTTGTTGCTCTTTTTGATGTAGCCTGTTTTTACCGCATTCTCCGGAGCTACTGTAATAGCCAAACTCGTTTCTGCTCCGACTTTGACGGATACCGTTTCGCTTTCTAATGCAATTTCTGTTACTTGTTCTGCGAGTTGTGCTATTTGGCGATGTTTTTCGTAGTCTGGATAATGAAAATCATTTTGAGTATCCAAACTTCTATTGCTCTCATAGTGAGTAATAGCTTTATCGTCCGCTGTATTGCAACTTGTCATATCTGCAACACACTCTCCTACGATAATCGCGCCTGAATTTGCTGCGCTTTCTATACTTTCATATTTTGTTTCTCTTGACATTTTTTATAATTTTAAAAGGTTATTATTTATTGTAAAACACATTGTTTTCCTATTGCTTCTATTGTATCTAATCTTTTTACACACATTTTAGTTATTGCCTCTAATCTGTCTCCCGCAGGGTCTAAATACCAACAATCAATACCGTCGCAAAAATAAGTCTTTCCGTTAGGCTGAAAATTATAACAACTTGTTAAGTTGTTAATAAACGTATTTTTATCTCTCAACGAAAACGCCTGCATTCCGTCATTTACTAATATGTCTGTCGCTTTTCTTATCATTGCGGATTATTTTCTAATGAAAATGTTAATACTATTTTGTTGTCGCTTATTAAAGTTATAAATTCGCTTCTCTTTAACGTATATTGACAAGTTCTGTAAGAATCTGCCAATATTTCTTTTTGAGTAGAAGTCAAATTTTCAAGCTCGGGACAGCTTACATTGTCGTGATTAATGCCGCCAATATTTGTAGGCATTACTTTAATTGTAAAAGTATCTGTAGTTGGAATTGGAACTCCTGTTTGTGTGTTATCATAATTTACTCCACTTTCAAGGATATTTACCATATTCCACTTTGAGCTATCAACTCCTTGCATTAACATATTCAACGAGGGCGCGGCTGAAAAATCCCCGCCGGTAACTATAAAATCAGTTCTAACATCAACTAATAATTGTTCTTGATTTTTAGATATATCAACTACAAATGGTAATACTTGCAAACCACCACTGTTAATAATTAGTGTTTTGAGCTCCGCTGTTGATATTATTATATTATGTCCTACAGTATTCGCACTTTCATAGCCGCCGTCATCCACTTCTTTTGCAATAGAATCAAGCGATGTAACTATTTTGTAATTTGGATTATCAACCTTAATTACAACAAGGTTGTTTGTGTTGTCGTTAATATCAACATTGTCAATATAAATATCAACAATCGTATCGTCTTCGGTAAGCGCAATTTGTTTTGTATTTCCGTTAAATTCTACGGTTACTTGCAAATCATCAAAACCTGCGCCACCGTTTATTGTTGCATTAACTTTGTCTAAGTGTGTCGTTGCAAAACTCGGCAGTGGGCATTCTGTCGGGTCAATAATAAATGATAAATTTCTTGCTGGTGTTGCAAGCCAACCAAGTTGTCCGATGTATTGTACCGTTAACGCAAACGCAGTATTTAATTTTGAAACATAGCTTGATTCGCTTTCTGTTCCCATATTTGCAATTTCGTTATCTTCATAAAAAACAGGAACGGCATTTGTCAATGTTTTTACAAGTCTAACTGTACCATTTGAAGCATTATCAATAAAATATTCAAATTCCGTTGCAACTTTTCTGCCGGTATTTCCGTTTATCACGGCTTTCATTGCTTCCGAATATACTCTATACGAACATACCCAAGTTTTTACTTTTACTTCGTAAGTATGCCCATAAGCGTTATCAGCGGGGCATTCAGTTGCATTTAAGATATAACTTTCTTCAAATGTCGGTAAAACAGTCCAATTAAGTACGGTTTGCATATAGCTTACGGTTAAATCAAACCATTCTTTATATTGTTCTTGTTTTACACGAGCCAAATCGTGCATAGGGTCGGCATATACAGGAAGATTATTGTTGTCTATTTCTTTTATCAGAGCACAAGTTTCTTCTTGGGGATTTGCCGTATTAGCTCCTCGAGTGAATTTCCACGTTGTTGTTATTTGAGGATTGTTCATTGTGGTAATGTATTTGTTACAACAATATTGCAAACTTCTTTTGGGTAGCCTTGTGTTGTAATATCAGCAGCAACAACAGTCTTTGTTGTTCTCACGCCACCCTTAGAATAAACATAAGCGTCGCCCACTTGCATAGGCAAACGAGTAACGATATAAACGGCTAATTGTCCGTCGTTTCCCTTATCTCCCTTATCCCCTTTAAAAGGCATTCCTTGTCCGCTTGCCGGAAATCCGTTAGTCCCATAAACATAAAGCAATCCGTCTGAATCTACAACGTATGCGTCGCCTACGTCTGCGGTTGCCGGTAAATCTGAGTATGTAGCAACGTGGTCTTTGATTAAAACATTAAGGCTTACATACTGAATACTTGTTGTTGTATGATTGACAAGTAGCGAGGACAGTAGAATATCAGCGTGTACATCGCCTTGTTCGTCGGGGTCTAATGTATCTAAGACATTTAAACAAGCCACTGTTTTTATTTTGACAACAGAATCTACTATTATTTCTATTTCAAAATATAGTGCACCAATCACAGAAGTTTCAACCGCTGTAATCGGAATTGAAATTTCATTGTTATCAACTCCAATGTTTTTTACTTCTGAAATATCCGGATATTCATATTTTGATAGTACGTTACCGAATGCGTTCTTCAAAACTCCTTTAATTGTATAGTCTTTTATAAAAATAGGAGTTCTTGTTTCTTTTTGTATGACGTGAAAAAATAAAGTAAAATTACTTTTTTTTGCTACGTTTTGCTCTGAACATATAAATTCGTACTTTTTCATTTCTATTTGTTTAATAATGCCGCTGCATTTTCAAGTGTTACTTTAAAATTTTCATTGCCTACGATTGAAAGTACATTTCCGGCAACAAGCCAACATAATGGCTCTGTTAAAAAATCATTCAATTCTTCGGCTCTCTTTTTTTTACAGTACAAAACCTTTCCTGTGTGTTTAGTTGATGAGTGATATTCAAAAACAAGATTTCCAAAATTTTGCTCGGAAACGCTGTTTTTTATTACAACTACCGGCTTTGCTGTTTTCCCACAAATGTATTTATTGTTTTGTCTATCTCCAATAATAGATTCTTCCTTTATAGCGATTATTGCAGGCTTTTGCCAATCACTCATTTTAAAACTTATTAGTCTTAAATAGTCGCTTGGGCACAATACTTCGCCGATATTCTCGGTTAGCTTGTTAAATTCAGCAGTTAATTCTGTTGCTGTTAATTTGCTTAGGGGCGCATTCAATTGTATATCATCTGCACTGCTGTCAAGTAGATTTTCAATATAATCGTCAATAGGCGACTTATCAAATCCCCCTACATTAATATTACTGTTTATTGGGGTTTGGTCGTCAATTATTGTCTTTATCTTATATTTCAAATCATCTCTTGTCATTCAAAAACTATTTCAAGTTCGTGTTCTTTTCCGAAATCAATACACTGTTTCTTTGTTTGTAAATATCCGACTTTTCCCTCGTATTTTTCAACAAGCAACTCACGAGCCTCTGCTACGGTTTTAACTAAGATTTGTGCAAGGGCTTTCTTTTCCTTAGTTATATTTTCTTCTCTAAAATAAGCTCCATACCAATTGTGATTTCTTATTTTTTCGCACAACTTCTCATCTTTGCAAACAAAAAAACCACCCTCAAAGTCAATTACTTTTGAATCAACAAAGATTGTAAGTTTTTGTTCTCCGTTTACTATAAATTTTGCCATTATTTTATTTTTTTTATTAGAGCCACTACAAATAATGTAGTGGCTCTAATGATTAAAATTTATAGAAAATCAACACACATATGGGTGTCTTTGTTTACAGCCATTGCAGAAGAAACTTCCCAAGCTGAAGTTGCTTGTCCGGCAAATACAAGCGTTCTTTTGCCGTCCATTGTATAGCGAGCAAACGGTTCAAAAACAGCTTTCATAACATTGTTCATATCAAGGAACAATGCGCGATTTTTTCGTCCGAATTGGTCGAATAAGTAATGAGTAAAGAAATTCAATTCAAAATCTCCAACCAACATTTTGCGGAATGTCAATCCGCCGACAACCTCAACAGAAGCTCTTGCGTCAATGTATTTTTGATTGGCGTTGTAAATTGCCGTCATAATTTTTCCGGTTGCGCCCGAGCCGCCAAAAACAAATCTTTTCTTTGAGCCGTCGTTGCCCGTGAAATAAGGTATAACAACATTGTTTATCAAATCAATTTCCTTGAAATCTGCCGGCATTTGAACATCGCTACCAACCATTGATTCAACTCCCCACATTGTTTGACGCGGAGATTTACCGGTTTCGTTCACAACTCCGCCAACACCAAACAAAAATGCGTATTCTGCGCGTTGTGAATATTTGCGCATTTCTTTACGAGTTTTAAGCGCATAGGAATAATCAATTTTCTTATCTGCTTTTTCGTACAAATCTGTAACAGATGACGTAAACATAAGTTTCTGCATATATTGGTCAACTGTTACGATATTCGATACGCTTTCTGATGTTTGAGCTGCTTTTTCGGTTTCAGCTCTGGTGCAAGAGTAAATAGGCGTATCCACAGGAATTTCATCGTGCCAATCCATCGCAGAGTCCGGAGTTGCTTTATAACCGTTAATTAATTGTACGGTCATATTTTGATTTGTGTTGTAATCAATCGCTACAACCAAGCCGGTAAGCAACTGCTTAGTGTGTGTAGTTCCGTTATATCCGTAAATTGGATTTGTCGGGTCAGAAATTTGCACAACGTCATTGACGGCAAACATATTTATTCCGGCATTTCCGATATTCACAACTGCTGTAGCTCCGGTTTTTGCCGCAATCGCTTGTGATATTGTCGTTTTAACGCCTTGTTCGTACATTGTAGGTATTTTGAAAGTCATTTGTTTTATGGGAACAATAGCGGCTTTATCGGATACCATTGTATAAAGAGGGGCGAGTGTTGGATTTGCTTCAATCAGATTCTTAAAGACAACATCGTCTAAAACTTTCGAAGTTATTCCGGCATCTTGCGCGGCTTGTGTGCCTTCTATTGACAAGCCGCCTGCTCTACCGTCATCAACGGTATTGAGCAAAAAATTTTTGTTTTGTAATAATTTTAAATTCATTTTATTTTTTTAATATCTTGGTTTTTTTAATGCCTCTCTAAAAACAAGAGGCAAATCTTGTACTTTGTCCGTATTTTCTTCCATTGCTGCATTATCAACAACAGGTATTCCAGAAGCATTGCTTTGCATTGCCTCTTTTGCCATAGCTGCCTTAACTTTTCCTTGCATAGCCTCAAGTTTTGCAGCTTCCCGAGCGTTTTCAAAATCGCTGTCATAATTTTTTAATTTGAAATATTTTTTCAAATCGTCTTCATCTATTGTAAGATTATTCAACTTTTCATAATCTGCACTTATGGAAGCAAGAATTTCTTGTTCAAGTTCTGCCGGCAAATCATTATTTTTCAAATAAGTTCTTATCGTTTCAATAGATTTTTCTAAGTTACCGGGCAAAGATTCCTCAAATTGTCTCTTTGCTTGAGCGGCACTTGCGCGTTCGGAAGCTATATTTTTCCAATTTTCATTGTTTAAAATATCTTCCGGCAGGTCATCGGTAGGCAATTCAAGAGCCGTCCGAAATGCTAATTCTGCTGGCATATCATCGCTTATTATGTCCGAAATAGCTTTCGCTAATACAGGATTCGCCAACAATTTTTCCGAAAGTTTTTCCCCGTTTGATTTGAAATCTCTGTTACTCGTAAGTTCAGAAACCAAGAAATCATCAAGCTCATCATCCGTCATTTTTTCAACGTCCGGATTTATTTCAATGGCTAATGTTTTCCATTTTGGAATAGTTTCGGGTATTTTAGGATTTTTTTCGTCCATTATTATTTTTTTTTTAACTTTGCAAAAATATTTCTAAGTTTTTTTTGTCTTTGCATAAATTATGGAATTTGTGGAAAGGCAGCAAAAAAAAATTGAAATAATAAATTCTCTACTCGAATTAATAACAGATTTTTTCTGTTCAAATGGCTATTCTCTAAAAGCAGCAAAGCGAGAGGCAATTTTTTTCATATCCGAAATTTACGGATTAACCGAAAAAAGCATTCAGAATTATTTTTATTTTAAAAAATATAAAAATAAAAAGCTTTCAAGAAACGAAATATTACCAACGCTTATTTCTTTCAATGAAATTCTCACTAAAATTATTAACTATGCGAGAACGAGAAATAATTGAAGAAAATAAACGTCGCCTGAAAAAGTTTTTTTATCCGTATAATCCTTTAATTGGAGATAAAACTTCAATGGTATGTCCTCGTGTTAAGGTTAAAGTGTTTAACCAAGATTTATATTTACCAAAAGAATTTGTAAAATCTCAATCTAAGTTATTTGCGAACATAGACAAAGTAAAAGATACAAAGAAAAATAGGGTTGCATTTGATAGAATAAGATGTAAATATGATTTTGAGTTTTTTTGTTATCGCGCCTGTAGAATTGAACATAAATTAACGGCAAAAATAGTTCCCTTACTTCTTAATTACGGTCAAAGAAAAATCGTAAAAGAGTTTGAGGATATGCGATTGAACAATATCCCGATAGATATTGTACTTGTGAAATCGCGACAATATGGTGGCTCAACGGTTGTACAGATGTATATTTTATGGATACAAATGTTTTGGAAAAAACAATGGCACTCCTTTACGGCAGCTGCGGAATACGGACAAAGCGAAAATATATCTCGAATGATTGATATATGCTTAGATAATATGCCGAAAGACATAGCTAACTTTCAACTCAAAAACATAGGCAAAACAAATACTAAGACTATAAAAGAACGAAATTGCAGAATAACGCTTTGCGCCTCAACAAACCCAAATGCGCCACGCTCGCAGCGCGGCTCTTGTCTTCACTTGTCGGAATGTGCCACATTTAAGGATACAAAAAAACAGTCGGGCGATTTGTTAGCTCAATCGCTCGGAGCAACTGTTCCGGCAGTGCCTTATTCCGTAAAGGTTTTAGAATCAACAGCAATGGGAGTTGGTAATTTCTTTCACAAAGAATATTTAGACGCTATTTCAAACAAATTTAGAAGAATGGTATTTGTTTCATTCTACGAAATTGATATGTATTCTTATTTAAAAATGAACAACGGATTGCCGGAACGCGATAAAAAAGGAAATGTTATATCACTCTGCAAAGACGATTACCATAATATTATCTCAACAATGGGAGATTATGAACGTTGGCAATGGGAGTGTGGCTGCACTTTAGAATCAATTAAATGGTATCAAGACGAGAAAAAACGTAGGCGTTATTCTGATTTTCAAATGAAATCTGAGTATCCGATAACTGCGGAAGAAGCATTTCAATCTTTTACTCGTTCCGTATTTAATATTGAAGCAAGATTATTTTTCCAACAAAATGTAAAAGAGCCGGCAATAATAGGCGAAATACTTGCCGATAGTTTTAATGGGAAGTCGTCGTTAGATAATATAAGATTTCAAAGAAATGATAACGAGGAGTTTTTTATTTGGAATTATCCCGAAATAAAAGATAAGGTAAAGCAGAAAGATAGGTATCTTGTTGTTGTCGATTTGGGCGGAGCTTCTATAACTTCCGATTGGTCGGTAATAACGGTATTTGACAGAAAGGGGCTTTTAGATTTAAATCATCAAACAATAGAGGTTGTTGCTCGGTGGCGTGGGCACAGAGAAAAACACAATGATATAGCGTGGCTCGCAGCGCAAATAGCTAAATTTTACGATAATGCATTGCTTGTCGTTGAAATAAATACACTCATTAAAGACGACAAAATAGAAGAACAAACGCCTGAGGGCAGATTTGTTTATACCGTAATAGATACTATTTCTGAAATTTATGATAATGTTTACGCTCGAAGTACCGAAAGCGAAGATAGTATTCTCGCAGGTAAGGCAAAAAAATACGGATTTCATACCAACGAAAAATCCAAATATTTAGCTTATGGAGCACTCAAAGATGAAATTGCCGATAAAGCAATAATCGACCACGACCAAAGAACCGTTAATGAATTATCAACCTTAATTTATGACAATAACAATAAAATAAATGCAGCTAAGGGATATAAAGATGATATTTGCGATACAATTGCAATTGGCTGTTTAATTTCTAAGAATATGGATATTCCAACAGAAATTCCGACAATTGACTACAACAATCCTTATGTTGATATTGATATTCCGAGCGGGGTTTATGTATAAATGATTGATTTATCCTAAAACAAAAAGTATTTTAGCGGGATTTTTTGATAGTTTTTAATTTTTAAGATTGATTTATACTAATATTTAGATAAAAAAAGCCGCTATCTTAAGCGGCTTCCATTTAATAAAAATTAAAAATCAGAACAATTGAAGATTAAAGATTTAATCTGTATTATATTTTTTATAGCAATATCGGCAACCATTGTAGCCATAGAATTTTATCAGAATCCAAGCGTAAAGGCGCGTGCAATAGCCTGCATTTTTCATCTTGTGAATATTACAACGCGAAGTTTCATACTTCAACCTATGAACTTCTTTTGTATTATGGTTGGCAACGTAGCCAAATCCCAACTTCTCTATTTTCTTATTTTTTATCATTGCTCAAAAATGTATAACTTCCGAAAAACATTGCAACGTCGGCAATTTTCAAAATTACCTTGTTTAGTTTATCGTCAAAGCAAGTTAATTCGTCGCTGCCCTCGCTGTCGTTTTTGCCGATTTTTATAAGTTCTAAAAGCTTGTTATCTTTTGTCAATATTTTCATTTTAGGCGCTCAATTAAAATGTCGTAATATTCTTTCATCGCAGTCAATTGATTTTTCAAAAGCTGCTGGTCTTCGTCACTCAAATTTGAAAATACTTCTGACAAAATAAAGTTGCTTAGTTTTTCTTTGCGCGCCCCAAGCTCTTTGCGTTCTTGTTTTAGCCTATAAATGTAAGGCTTATCGGAACTCGATAGTTGCTTTGCCTTTTTTATGACATAAGGCGCAACAGGGATAATAAGCAATAATGCCAATATGCCGTGAGCCGTTTCTTCGGAAAAGCAATCAACAAGCGATAAAACAAGTGCTACAAATGTAAAAAAGGAAACAAAAAACAACACAGGTTTTGAGTTCCAAAATTTTTTAATTTTTTCGATAATCTTTTTCATATTATTTTATTTTAAAAACCACAATATTAAATATTTAATTCAATTTCTTTTTCTATTCTTTTGTTTTTAGACTTATATTTTTCTAATTCTAATTTTTATTGTTTCTTTTAGAATTAGTTTTTTTTCTTGCCAGAGGGAACGCTCATAGAGCCTGATTGCCCTCATATTTTGTAGATTATTTCTTGTGCCCCACGTCTTGCCGTGTCTTTGCTGTTTCTCATCGGGTAGGTAAATCTGCTTAACCTTTTTTTTGCGGGCTGTGAAGATTTGAACTTCAATACACGCCTTTATGCAGCCCTACCAACTAATTAATCAATATTATGGAAAATTACAACTCAATCCTAATCTTCTTTCTATTTTCTTTTCCGCGTTTTTTCGGTTTAGCGCAAAGAAATAAACAGTATTTGCCTCGTGTTGTACCTTATGCGTAGTAATAGGTTTTTTAAGGTGATTTACTTTTATTTCGTGTTGCATTTGTACTTCCTTTAAAACATACGAAATCAAATTAAAAGCCCAATACTTTAAGCCGGGTCTATTTCTTACGCTTCCGATTAATTTATATTCTCGTTTCGCCGGAGTTTTTATTTCTTGTTTTTCTTTTTGTTTTAATTCTGTAAAATCCATAGCTATATTTTTATATTATACTTAACAGTTATTAATGAAATGGTGGTGTTTTACCGCTATGCAAACCGCACTTTTTGTTAATTCGTGTTAATTATTATCTCAATCTTTTATCTATTTTTTCTTCAAATTCTATTTCTAAGCCCTCTATTTCAAAATTAGGTTTAACTTGCCCGCTTAATATAAATGAAAAAAATCTGGCTTGCTCTCTTGCTCTATAATTACCCAATGTCGAACTATCTTCACTTGTTGTAACAACACTTGTGCCGCGCCAATTTCTTAAATCATCACTTCTCATTGTCCCCATAGCAAAACCTCTATTAATATTAAGTTTTCCGCGCGCGAACGACCTTAAAAGTTTTGAAAATCCTTGCGACAATCTTAAAGCTCTCAAAGTAATAAGAATGTTTTGATTTATTTTAGTTTCATTCTCAATATCAACAACATCGCGCGAGCTATTATTTTTTATTATAGCGTCTGTGTCTTTTATATAGAAGAAAGATTTATCAATTTTATGATATGTTGCTGTGCTTATTTCAAAAATAAAGGAATAATTGAAATTCGGATTTGCAATTATTATTTCATTGTTGTTTATGTCAAATCCAAAAGCTGCGTTATCTAAATATTTTTGAAAAACAACATCACTTAAACAGTTTGGTTTTAAGTCTGATAAATTGGCAATAAAAAAGTTCTTTATTAATCCCTGTGTGGCAATATCTCTTTCTCTTTCTTCCAATGGTTCTGAAATGTCTGTTATGTTTCTTCCGTTTATTATTTTCAAGCCACTTTTGGCAACAAACATAATTCCTGCTCTTAGCTGTAAGATATTTTTGTTTATGGCTATTTCTGAACTAATAGGGACAAATGAATCGTAAAGCACCTCTCCTTGTCCTATTGTTAATGCACGAATAAATTCTTTTGTAAATACAAATAGCGGATAGTCGCCGGTTTGTGTATCGGAAATTTGTTCTGCATTCACAGCCATTGTTATTATTTCTGCGCCTGCGTTGTAACTTTGGCTTACGGGAAAATACATCGGATTATTTATTGCTGAAACAATAATGTTCGTGTTGTTTGTGTAAACCAAATCATTGTCTTTTTGTGTCGGTAATTCTGTCAAGTCGGTTTCGGCAGCCAAAACGTAATGATACGGCTTGTGGTCTTCTTGTATATTAGACGTGTCAATGTCTGCGCTTTGAGCTAAATTTTGTACCTTACTTGGAGACAATTTTACCTCTACTACATAAATTTTATCTCCTATTTTGAAATAAAGATTTATTTGTTCGCAGCGAGAATCCGGAAATGATAAATACTGCGGAATGAGAA
Source organism: Lentimicrobiaceae bacterium (assembly GCA_031262365.1). GTDB lineage: Bacteria > Bacteroidota > Bacteroidia > Bacteroidales > F082 > JAISHW01. The sequence continues at coordinate 15,010 of JAISHW010000107.1, read as the reverse complement.
TGCTGTAGCTTTGATTAATAGTATCATACACCACATTTACATAAAACGCAGCTGTTTGAATTATTTTGTTCATTTGGTTGTCTGTGTTTATAATAGCCTCTGCTGTTACTGATGTTTGGAAAAATGCCTCAAATTTATGCCCTTGATTTTTGAATAGTTGTAAATCCTTTTTAAAGGTCTGAATGTAATTATAGAGATGAAGTCTTTGATTGTAAACAAACATATCTCCCGCAGCGTTCCACCAACCCGAAGCATCTACCGGCATATTTTGATTTGTAGTTAGAGCCGTTAAGTCAAGTTGATATTCCTTTGGTGTATCTTTTGTTATAAGAAAGGATTTTACCTTGTAAAGAATTACATTGTCAAGGTCTTCGGTTTTGAGTTTGTTTTCTTGCAACGCCTCTGTTCTGTCTTCCGAGAAACTTATGTTTGTCCGGGCGCGTATTTGTCCCTGACTATAATTTTGATAAATACCCTTAAATATATCGGCATATTCATACTTTGTTGTTGGTGGTGGATATATCGGCAGAATAATTGATATTGGATAGCCCCAAATAACAGGTATTTGGTCAACTCTCATATTTTCAAAATCATAAGGAGCAATCGGCTCTGAGGCATATAAAACTACGGACTTAATAATATCTTTGTTATAATCAAGCGTATCAAATTGAATTTTTACGGATTCAACCCTAATATTGTGCTGTTCTTCTCTCTTTCTATTAAGCACATTTCCATTAGTCATAAAGACTTTAACTCGTCTATCAACTAAATTATCATCGTCCTCGTCATTGTCTTCAAGCTTTGAAACGTAAAGAAAATCTTTTGAAAACTTATCTCCCAAGTATAAGCATATCGGCGGTGTTGGTTTTGTTATTGAGCCGTCAAACAACTCAAAAGCGTATGATAAAAAAATGTAACCGTGATAGAATTTCGGTTTTGATTTTACTAAAAGATTATACTTTCCGATTAATGCCTTTTTGTAATCCTCTAAATCTTGTGGCTGTATCTGCTGACCTATAAAAAAATACTCATCGCTTTCAGAGCCCTCTTTTCTTAGATTAATAATCTCCGCTGCACAGTTCCACGCTGAATCGGGATTGTCGTGCGTATAATCAAAATCAGCCGCCGCTTTTATTCTATTAACGTCGTCTTCTGCTGTTGAGCCGGCTTGAATTTTTGTTCCCTGAGAAGCAATTTTCATTACTTTTTCAACTGCACTTCTATCTAATACGTTATAGCTTTCTGTCGTTATTTTGATGTTTGGGAGCGCAGGCAAATCGCTTATAGGGTTAAGATATTTATTTTGCTCGTTGTCAAAAATATGTTTTGAAATAATATCTCCGTCGCGAATAAGTAAAACGTTATTTAGTTGCGAAATCTCTATCTCGCCACTAAAATTGCCAAGTTCCTGCTGAACTTCATTTGTACCCTTTTTATACCAAACAACTTTTGACATCGGCACAAAAATACAAACATAGTTTATTTGTTTTTACATAAATTATGTATATTTAAAATAACCTCATTAATAAGTTTGTCAACTGAGTTTTGTCTGCGTGTGATGTATATTTCAGCCATTTGATTTGAGCGCGGCGCGTGTCCTAATGTGAAATCTATAAGATTGCTGTCAAAACCGAGTTCAGCCGCTATGGTCGCGAATGTATGACGCGCCCAATATAAAGTAATTGTTTCGATATTTAATTTTTCACAAATTGATTTTAATCCTTTATTACAAGCTCGAGAAAAATCTTTTGGCGTTGAATACTTTTTTATTTCAGATAAAAAACCTGTTTTACTATACTTGATTACAATGTTTTCGGCTTGTTGGCAAACAGGAATTTTTAGCCTTATCTTGTTTTCTCTAAATTTTACTTTTTCTCGGTAATACTCTATATATCCGTTTTTGATTTCTTTAAGACAATAAAGGTCAATAGGGGCTATTCCGGCAAATAAAAACGACAGAATAAACATATCTTTTCCTATTTCTTCACGTTTAGTTTTTGGAACAAAATTGTATATTTTTTTTATTGTTTCTATGGTCGTACTTCTTTTGTGTGTCGGTGTATGTTTTTTTATCTTAAAGTTTTTAAAAGGATAGTGTTTAATAAAAAATTCATCTTTGCTTTCATCATTGTATTCTTCTGTGGCTCGTACAAACATTGCTCTCATTGCTCTCAATATTGCACTTATTCCGGCAGTCCCGACTTCATTTGAAATTAAATATTCTTCAAATTTTATCAGAAACTTCTTGTTTATCTCATTGATGTTTATGCTGTCTCCTACAAATTTTTTAATCCAATTAATTGCAGATAAATTAGCGTAATATGTTCCGTTTTTACCTTTTTTCTTTCTTATTTTTTCGTTGTCGGTTTCGCAATAAGAAATAAAATCAATGTATTTTCCGCCCTCTAATTCGTCCATTTTCAAAAGATAGCTCTTGATGTCCTTAGCTGAATAAGAATTAATTTTAACTCCTAACATTCTTATATAAGAGTAAACCTTTTCTAATCTTTCTTTTTTTTCCATAGTAATTTAATATTTTACAAATTTTATTTTATTTATAATTCATTCATAATAAATAATATAACAATATTTAACACTTCCTTTAACAAACAATATTTGTTTTTACAAATTTTATTTGTATCTTTGCACTCGTCAATGAAACAAAAATTTTGCGGATTAAGTCGTTGAAAAAAAGATATAACAAAAAACACCCACAATGACGGTCGGTGTAAAGCGCAAAAAGACGATTTAATCCGCAAAGACAAAAAAAACTTTTTGCGCTTTTTGTTTAGTAAATAATTTACAAAGATATATAAAAAATGAATACAACGGTAAAAATAAAAATAAGTAATCCTCTAAAAGAGATTACAATGCAGAAAAAAGAGCTGCGCGATTTACTGTTGCATGCATTCACAAAAGGATTAAATGCGGCGCAATCAACAAAGCCGCTTTCAATCCGACAAGCAAGCAGAATAAGCGGAATAGACAATAGAATGATTAAACAAGCGATATTAAACGGCGAACTTCCCGCAAAGCAATCAACCCACGCTAAAAATAGTAAGATAACGATAGAGCGTTGCGTGTTCGAGGCTTGGAGAGATACGCTATAAAATATAACCGAGTTTGACGGCTTTTTCAAACCAACGAGTGATAAACGTTAATTTATCGGCTGACCGTCAGTCTAAAACTCTCGAAGTGGAACTTCAAACCAATTAGGGACGGAAAAGGGTGCAGGTTTATAAGGTAAAGGAAATCGCAAGAAAGTACGACCTCAAACCATAAATAATAAACAGCACAAAATCGTTAATGTGGCTCACAAGCCAAGTTATTAATTTCATAAATTAGATTTTTTTTTGGCTGCCGATAAAGTGTTGTTTTAGACATAATTTTTCGTAATAGGTTTTATATTTTTTCCTCATCGGCAGCCTTTTTTCTTGTGAGCGGTTACAAGCCCGCAAAAACACAGAGTAACGAATAGAAGTATCAGTATTTATTAATTTTTTAGTTGGACGGCGACCCGTATCTTATTCAAATCAAATTCACAAAAAACAATTCCAAATTCTAAATTTTCAGGTCGCCGTTTTTTTTGTATTCATTTTGATGTTTTATAAATAACCCGTCCGGCAGGTTTCTTTTTTCAATTCTCCGTTGAAAAATTTTAGTTCCCCCGTTACATTAATGCAATTACCTGCCGGCTTTTTTTTAGAAGATTTTTAATTTTAATAAATATATATGGAAACAATGGAAACAATCGAAAAATTAGTAAAACAATTAATTGAAGCATATGATAAAGGGGACAAGTTAGGTCATATAAAAATTGGTAAAAAAATTATTAAAATAGACCCAACGAACTACAGGGCTTACCACGACATAAGCATATCTTATGCAGAGCTGGGAGAGTATTTAAAAGCTCTCAATTGTGAAAGTTTGGCAATTCATTTTGCTATTGCAGATATCGAAATTGAAAACGAAATTTTAGGTCAAATGTATTTGGCGCGCGGAAAACTTTACGAAAAATGCGCAGGTTATGGTTTGAATGATACTTTTGAAATTGGTGAAAAAGTTTTAATAAAAAATGAGGTTGCTAAAGATATAAATAAAATGATAAAAAGTTTTAAAGATGAATATGCAGACAAAATTAAATCTGAATACAGACCTTATTCAAATGTGCTATATAAAATTTTGAAAATTTCAAAAAATGGAGTTGCTACGCTTGATAATGGTGAATATTTACATCTTGATTGGTTATTGCATTCTGAAATATAAACTCGTTTTAGAATTTTTTTTTACTTTATAATATAACACGTTCCGACGGCGTTTTAACCCACTATATTTATTGTGAATTGCTTTCAAAAAATGTAGAAACGCCGTCGGTTTTTTAGGAAATACTTTCAGTAACTTTTTAGCCGGTTGGCAGCGCGACATTACTCATATTTATGTTGTTATTTTTAAAATGCTTTAATAATTTCTTTTTGCGCTGCCAACTTTTTTTGAAACTCAATTAAATATTAATAATATGGAACAAAATTTACAACAAGAACTTTGGCAATTAGCCGAAGAAAAATTAAAAGAAAAAGGCATTACTGCGGATGTAACTAAAACATTCGTGTATAATTACCTTACAAAAAATGGAACGCATTACTCTTTTGGAGTTTCCGCAATTTATGATAATTGGTGTGCGTTTGGCTCGGGTAAAACAATGAATGAAGCTATTGCAGCTCTTTTGAAATCCTGCGCCGAAAAAGAATTTTCAGAAAACTATGACAGGGAGAATTTGAAATGGTGATGAAAAAATCTTTGTCCGATACGGAGATTATTAATTTAATCAACGGTTTAAAAACGCAGGAAAGTGTTTTGATTAGCGCAAGAGATAATTACAACAAACTTCTAATTTTCTGCGAGGCGCATAAAATTGAGCCTCGAAAAATTAAAATTGACTTTCTCGGCAATGTTAGTGGATATTTTGAATTTGGGCAGATACATTTTGACAACGTATCCAAGCCGATTATTTCGGGAGTTTTGACCGAAGTCGAAAAATTTATTAAAAGTTATGAGTGAAATTATCGACAGACCAAAATCCGAAGTTGAGCGAATTTGTTTTGACGAAAGCCGAAGATACAACATTGATTTTAGCGAATTAAAATCAATTGTTGAGGCAAAAATATTTGTGATAGAATTTTGTGTAAAGCAAAAAATATCTATTGAAATAGTAGAAGAAATCGCGCACGTTGTAGCATATTATAAATATTGCTGCCAAGAATTTGGGCAGAAAACCGCCGATGAAATGAACGTTGCTGACTATGGCAACATTACCCTAAAATTCAATGACAAATCTATGACGTTGAATGATTTTTTTGAAACAATTAATAATTAAATAATAACATTATGCAAGAAAATCAAATTATGCGGTTAGTTACTGCTCCGCAAATCGAACAACATTTAAAAGATGTTGGAAAGGCAGTATCAAAAAGAATTGAGGAGTTAAACCTCGAAAATCAGATTGTTACTGACGAAACAATTAAGGCGCTCAAAGACACTCGCGCTCTTTTAAACAAAGAGGCTGAAGAATTTGAGCGACAACGTAAGGCAATTAAAGCTGCAATATTGTTGCCATACGAGGAATTTGAGGCAATTTTTAAAGCCGAAATTATGAGCATTTATAAAAATGCAGATGAAATTTTAAAAAATAAAATTTCAGAAAATGAAATGAAGCGCAAGCAAGAGAAAAAAAACACTCTCGTTGCGTATTTCAAAGGAGTTTGCCAATCTTACAACATAGACTGGTTGAAGTTTGAGGATTTGAAAATTGAAATTGGGTTATCTGTTACTGAAAAAAAATACAAGGAACAGATAAATGAATTTCTTGAAAAAGTTTCTTCGGATATAAAACTTATCGAAAGCGAAGAATTTGCACCCGAAATTATGACAGATTACAAAACAACGTTATCCGCTTCAACTTCAATTTCCAAAATTCGTGAGCGTAAGGCGAAAGAAAAATTTGAACAAGAACGATTATTGCACGCTCGCACGGACAAACGAAAAGAACAGTTGCACAAAATTTCTTTGGTTTATCACGATTTTACAAATTCTTATAACTCGGTTAAAGATGAAAACATTATGATTTCATTAGCCGAAATTGAAAGTTTGAACAACGACGAATGGACGAAAAAATTTATTGAACTCGAAATTGCCGTTAAAGCACTTGAAAAACCACTCGAAAGCCCAACAGTTGAAGATACAATGTCGGCAGAAAAAGAGGTAAAACAGGAGAAAAAACCTCAATTATTCAAAGCGAAATTTGAAATATTAGGTACTTACGAAGAATTAACTGCACTGCAAACCTATCTTAAAGAAAAGAACCTTAATTACAAAAGATTATGAACGAAATTCAAAAATTCAATCCTGTAACAACAAGGGATTTAGTTGTTAAAAACCTTGAAAAAATGGCAGCAAACAAATTTATTGCGCTGCCCGAAACATACAAAGAGAGTGCTTATTTTGCTATTGAAAAAATATCCGGTTTGCCGGAAATAGAAAAAGTGCCGCCTGAATTAATTACAAAAGCCTTGATAAAAATGTTTTCAAACAAACTTGATTTTCAAAAAAATCAATGTTATTTTTTTGTTGAAAACAGCAAAACAAGCCCAACAGGAAAATCTTTGCGCTTCGGTTGGCAATATCAAGGGCTTATAAAAGTCGCAAAAGAAGTTTGCGGCGTTGTAAGCATTTCGCCTGTTTTAATTTATGAAGATGATGAATTTATTTGTCATTACGAATTTGGCGAACTTGTAATAGACAAGCATATTCCGACATTTTTGGGGAAAATAATTGCCGGTTACGTTGTTGTAAAATTTCAAAACGATTGTTTTTCAACAAAATATTATACAAAATTAGAGCTTGATATGCGCAAGGCAAGATCAACCGACAAAAGCGGCACATTTTGGAATTGGACACGCGAAATGTACGAGAAGACGTTGATTAACGCAGTCGTAAAGAGAATTATCGAAACAAATCCGGACACAGATAAAGAAGATTTGTACACAGAAGAACAGCCTCAGGAAACTTCGTCAAGAAAATCAATCGAGGTTGAAGTTGTTGAGCAAAACGAGCCAACTGAAACCGTTGAAATTGAGCAAACTTCCGAAATAAAAAATTTCGATATATGATTTATATAATATCAACAGGAAGCAAAGGAAATGCCGTAATTTACGATACAATTTTAGTTGATTGCGGCGTTCCTTTCTCAAAAATAAAACCTTATTTGTCGAAAATTGAGTTGGTCTTACTAACACACGAACACGGCGACCATTTCAATTTAAAAACAATAAAAAAACTTGCATTTGAAAAACCAACTTTAAGATTTGGTTGTGGCGAGTTTTTGAGCGACAAATTAATTGGAATTAGAAGTGTTGATATTTATGCAGCTGGTAAAATTTATAATTACGGAAAATTCAAAATAAGCCCTGTTATTCTTTATCACGACGTAAAAAACTTTGGTTACAGAATTTTTATTAATGAAAAGAAAATATTTCACTCAACCGATACGGCTCACTTAAAAGGAATAACAGCAAAAAATTATGATGTTTATGCCCTTGAAGCTAACTATGATGAGGGTAATGTTGAGAATGTAATTAATGAAAAAATAAGTCGTGGCGAATACGCTCATCAAATAGCATCAATTCACAGCCATTTGAGTTTGCAACAGGCACAAGATTTTATTTTGAACAATGCCGGAGAAACTTACGAATTTATAAGATTACACGAAAGCGAGGAGTTTTGATTATGATTTTTAGGGCAAAAAATAAAAAGCAGTGGGCAGCCGTAAAATCTTACATAGATAAGGTTGAGAATAATGAAAAGGCTTATACGGTTGAGGTTAAATTACAGCGAGAAAAACGCAGCATAGACCAAAACAGGCTTTATTGGTTGTGGCTGACCTGCATAATGCACGAAACAGGGCAGGACAAAAACGATTTACACGCTGTTTTTGCCGCCAAATTTCTCGGGACGGATAAAACCACTGTAAAACTAAATGGCGTTGAATACAGCACGGAAAACGTGCGTACAACGACGAATTTAGATACTAAACAATTCAAATACTATCTCGACAGAGTTCAGCAATTTGCAAATGTTGAGCTTGGAATTGAGTTGCCAAACCCTGAAGACCAATATTTTGAACAGTTTGAAACTTTTTACAAAAATTATATTTAATATGGATAAATATACATTAGAAGCTGCCGCTTATGATTTTATTTTAGAAAAAGTATGTCCCCAAAATGGAGTGCAAAACGTATCTGCTATTGGAGATGTCTTTATGGATTATGGCAATACTACCTGTAATAAATGTAACCTTAGGCGGGTTCGAGATAAAAATCAATTAAGTGGCAAATGCAGGCATATTTTTGACGCTTTTATCGCCGGAGCTGAATTTGTTGAAGAACTTAACGATTTTATGAGAAAAAAATTTTAACTATGAAAATTACCTCTAAAATAAAAAGAAAAAACAGTTTTAAAGAAAAATTAGACCGTATTTTTTCAGAGTATATAAGGCTTAGGGATAGCGATGAAGACGGATTTATTCGTTGTTACTGTTGTGGTAAGATTTTACATTGGAAACAATCGCAAAATATGCACTTTATTCCTCGCCAGCATTTAGGCACTCGTTTTAGCGAGATTAATTGCCACGCCGGTTGTATAAAATGTAATTACTACAACAATGGGAATATCGAAGAATATGCCGTACATCTTAAAAAGGATTACGGCGATAACATTACGGACAAATTGCTTTTAGCAAAAAAAACTACAACAAAAATATCAGATTTTAGCTATCAAAAAATGATTGATTTTTACAAGGTTGAGGTTGAAAAATTAAAAAAAGAAAAAGGTTTATAAAATTAATAATATTATGGAAGATTTTTTAAAATTTAAAAAAGAAATTTTGCTACGCGCAAAAGAAAACGATGCTTGTGTCGAGCAATATAAAGAGGCTTATAATTCTGCCGATTTTGAAGAATTGTTTATTGTCATTAAGAGAAATTTTATTTGGTGCTGCGAAAACAATGTCATAAACGCTTCCCTTTTTGACGATTTTAACGAAATTTTAAAAGAACATAAAATTTACGGAAATCTATCTTCTAACGAGGGATATATTTATGCTTGGGACAACGCAACAGTTGAGGCTTGGGGCAACGCAACAGTTTATGCTTTGGACAACGCAACAGTTAAGGCTTGGGGCAACGCAACAGTTAAGGCTTTGGACAACGCAACAGTTGAGGCTTGGGGCAACGCAACAGTTGAGGCTTGGGACAACGCAACAGTTAAGGCTTTGGACAACGCAACAGTTGAGGCTTGGGGCAACGCAACAGTTGAGGCTTGGGGCAATTCTTATATATATTCTTTTATTAGAATTGAATGCAAATTATCTGATAATGCCATTTATCGAGTTATCAATGAAAATATAATTTTTTATTCATCAGATAACATTAAATTTTCAAAGATTAATTTATGACAACAATAATTTCGATAATCACAACTATTTTAGTTATAGCGATAATCTGCTACTTCTTTGTGTTTCTGCTACTTGGCGGATACTTCAAAAGTAGCAGAAAAAATAATTTTTACATACCAAAAAATAAAGAGTTATGAATTTAAATGAATATTCTGAATTAGCTCATAAAAACGCCAAAGAAAAAGGATTTTACGAGGTCGAAGATAGTATTATAAACTTCGGCGTTGGTACAAGAGAGGGCGATTTGATTGACCATACATTTTTTGCCCAAAAAATTGCGTTAATTCATTCGGAACTGAGTGAAGCAATAGAGGCTGACAGGCACGGAAAAAAAGCAATTATGGAAAATATTGATTTTGCCAACGGCGATTTTAAAATAGCATTCGAGCAAAACATTAAAGATACTGTTGAGGACGAAATTGCAGATACTTTTATTCGCCTTTTTGATTTGTGCGGAAGATACAATATTGACATTGAATTTTTTGTAAATCAAAAAATGAAATACAATTCACTTCGCGAAAAAATGCATAATAAAAAATATTAAAATAAAACAGTCCGTTGAAGCGTATAGGACTTTAAGCGCAAACGCGAAGCTCTTTATAACTAACAGATTATTCTTAATTGAATAATTAAAATTAAATTAATTACTAACTATAATACGGCACAAGGATGTCGGGCGGTGCAAATCCGTGTGAAAAGTCGAGAACTCTTATAACTCTTGATTAAGCAGAAAAAGTTAGTGAATTGTTTGTTTTGATTGCTTATGAGAATAAGAGCTGTTAGCTCAGTTAAAAATAATATTTATTTATCGTGGCAGCGTCGAAGTCAAGGGTAACTGAATGGCTTTCACATTCAGCGAAGATGTCCGCTGCCTCTTATAAGCGGCTATGCGCTTTCGATACATAGCAAAAGGCTTGTCGGGTGTCCGATTAAGGAGTTGCGAAATTCCCAAGCCACAATCGCAATATTGCGAGAAAACTATTTATAATAATTGTATAATCAAAATTTTATGCAGGATTAAAGGCTTGAACGTTGCAAAATGCGTAATCCGTTCGCTCGAAATCCGAAATGAAAGGCTGCGCAGCCAATTATTTTATACAATTCTAAAAAAAATGATAATTTATGGAAGATTTAGTGAAAAAATTAGGAAAACAAAGAGTTATAGGGAATTATTTAAAAGATAATAACATTAGGAGTCTTGATGGCTCTGAAGTTTGGTTTTAAAAAATGAAAAGATTATTTATACGAAGACATTTCGGAACGCCTACATTTTCAAAATCTGCTTTCATTTCACAATATATGAAAGAAGGGATAGGTAATTTTGATGTGTTTATTAATAAAAAGGAGCTTTCACACAGGCAAGTCAAAAATTTATCTTTAAAACTTGGGTACAATAGTATGGCAGATTTTTTTAATTCAGTTATGAAACCAAGAACGGAATTTGTCCACGCAAGGATAATTAATGGGAAACTTGTTAATATTCTAAAAAATAACTCGGCAGCTTATGACGCATATTCGCGCAAGGGTTATAAAACGTGTTTTATCAAATTATAAAAAATGAGAATAAATAAAGAATTTCAGGCGCAAATGATAACTATAATTTTCATTATAGTATTAGCCGCCGCAAGTATTTTACTATTCAGTTGCGAGGTTTTTCACCACGTTGAATATGTAACTCGTGATGTTTATCACGACAATATGAAATTGCTGTGTCAAAATTCGCCGTATAGCGATATGTACAGTAATGATAACTACGCTATGGCTTTTCAGAAACACGGAAATAGTTATAGTTTCACGACCGACGACGGACACGAATATTATTCCGCCGAAGTTGATACTTTGATTGTAAAACGCGACACTTCGGATTATGTCATAAACCAAAGGGAATATGTTTTTATAGTCATTTACGGCGGAACTTCGCCGGATACGTTGGCTTTCAAAATCAATGAATTTGCAAGTCATATAATTTTTGGAAATCACTATTTACAAGCGGAAAAATGGAAACAAAATTAAAGTTAAAGGACATTTGCGGCAATATTGAGTATAAATTGAAATATATTGATTCATTTGGATATATTTCAGTCGCAAAAACTTTAAATACAGACGGTTTTATTGATAAAAATTATTCTACTATTCCCGATAAAACAGCACAAATTAAGCCTATTCTTCGCCCACTTTCCGACCTATACAAAGAAATTTCCCACAACGGCGAAAAGTTTATCCCGATTGTGAGGTTGGCGGAAAGTTCAGAAAACAAAACACTTAAAAAATGTAACTGTTGGAAACTTCGTATCAAAGAAAATCCACTCTTGGAAGATTTTAAGTACACGGCGGTTAGCGAAACAGGAATTACATTTGCGTACAGAAAATATGGTTTTTTTTGCGCGGATGATGAAATTACGAATTTTGAAATCAATCAGGTTGAACTCTTTGATTTGCTTAATGAGTGGAAAATTGATTACAGAGGATTAATCGAAAAAGGTTTAGCAGTGAGTGTTCACGATTTTAAGGAAGTAATTTACAGTTGATATGAAAGATTTACCAGACATAATTAAGGGAGCAATTCAACATTCAGATATTTCCGAAAAATTGATTGCTGAAATTCTTGATAGCAATGATAGCAAAGAGGATAAATTTGCTCAAATTACACGGCAAATTCGCGATGCTTTCGTTGCCGGAGTAGAATTTAATAATTAAAAGTTATGAATTTTACATTTAAAAATATTTGAAAAATGAAATTTAAAGATGAATATAAATATGTGGTTGCTATTATTGAAAGAAGTGTAGGCAATTCAAGTATCGGGGATATGTTTTTGGAAACAAGCATATTTCCAAGAGATACAAAAATTGATGAAATAATTAAATGGGCGGAAGAAAGTAATTGCTCAGGCAAGTTGATTATTACCATTCCTGACCAAGATTATTTTGATTAAAAACATTATTTATGGCTGATAGTTTTATATTTTATACAAGTTGGGTAAAGTCAATTCAGGGCTTGTCGGATGACGTAAGGCTGGAAATCTACGACGCTATATTCGAGTATGTAGCGACAAGAGAAATCCCTGCGCTTAAATCTATGGCAGCATTGGCTTTTAACTTTATAAAGGAAGACATTGACCGCAACTTTCAAAAATATGAGGTTTTGAAAAACACGAGGAGTGAGGCGGGAAGAGCCGGAGCAACAGCACGTTGGCAAAATAAAAAAATGGCAAACGATAGCAAAAATAGCAAACGCATTTTGCCATTAGCAAACGATAGCAAAAATAGCTTAAATGATAATGTAAATGTAAATGTAAATGTAAATAATAAAGAAAATAAAAAAGAAAGTGCGATTAAGATTTTTGAAGATTTTAGAAAAAAGTTTGCCGGCACAAAAAGAGGCTTGCAAACTGAATTTGATAATTTTCAAAAAAAACATTCCGATTGGCAAAATGTTATCTCTTTGTTATTACCTGCATTAATCAATCAAGAGAAATGGCGCGCTGCTGCGAAAGCTGCCGGCGCATTTGTCCCACAGTGGAAAAATCTGCAAACGTGGATAAATCAACGATGTTGGGAAGATGAGTTAAATTTTAATTTTGAAAAATCAAACAATGGAAGAGAAACAAATTCAGGCGTTCCGCGCGTACCTAACCGCGACGAAGCCGATTACAGAACAGATGTTTTTTGACGATTACGATACTGTTTATCAGTTAATTGTTGAGGCTATGAAAGCTGCTATTGCCAAACGTGGCGGCGAATTTAAGCCGTCGCAAATGGTTGAAAAAGCGGCGCGTTGGGCTTGTATGGAAAAACGAAAGTCCGGACTAATGTTTTACGGCGGTGTTGGAAATGGTAAGACAACAATCGCTCACGCGCTTTGCGATGTGTTTAATTGGCTTGGTGGGACTAAATTTGCGCGCGTTTCGGCTGTTGAATTAACTCGTCGTTATTCAGCAATGCAAGAAACTTTTATAAATCAAAAAACAGCTCCTTGTTTGTTCATTGACGATTTGGGCTGCGAGGAAAAAACCGTAAAAATTTACGGCACAACCTACTCGCCCATTATCGACGTTTTAACCTATCGTTACGAGCGCAATTTGATGACGATAGTAACTACTAATTTCGGCGAAAAAGAACTCGCCGAATACTACGACATACGGATTTACGACCGTATGAAAGAAATGTTTAACCGCGTGGCATTCACGCAAGAAAGTTTTAGAAAGTTATGAAAAGATTTAGATTTATATCACGATTATTCGGATTGAAAAGCTGCTATACTTGCAAGGCTTACAGCGGCGCAATAAGGAAAATAGATAATTGTAAATGCTTTTGGTGCAAAAAATTTCAATGTTGGTGGGATTTGAAAAATACTAAAAAATGTGGACTTTATGAAAAAGATTAATGTTTTAGTAGCCTGCGAATACTCAGGCTGTGTCCGCGACGCATTTGAAAATTACGGAAAACAAATAGGCGTTGAGGTTAATGCTTGGAGTTGCGACATTTTGCCAACCGAAAGCGAGCAAACAAAAGCCGCTGGTAAGCACATACAAGGCGATGTTTTGCACCTACTTGCAGATTATTTCGGTGAAGAACTGCCCTTTTATTATTTTCGAGGCGATTATGATTTGCCTGAAAAATGGGATATTTTAATAGGACATCCGCCTTGTACTTATTTGTCTTTTGCCTATACCGGTAAAAAAAGATATGACATTGATAGACTTTACAAAAAGTTAGAGGCTTATAAATTTTTCCTTGACCTTTGGGCTGCGCCTATCGAGCATATTTGCCTTGAAAATCCAATGGGCTATATTCATACAGGACTATTGCCTTACACTCAAATCATCGAGCCTTATTTTTGGGGCAAAGACTTTGGCGAAGACTACAAGAAAAGAACTTGTTTGTGGCTCAAAAATCTACCAAAACTAACTCATTCAAAAGAAAATAATTTGTTTGAAGTCGGTAAAGAAGTTGAGGCAAAAAGAATATTTCTCGACAATATGACAAAAAAGAAAAGAAAGGGAAATAGACTTGTCGAGCGTCAATCATATTTGAAGCCTTTTGCTTCAAAATCAGAGCGCAGCCGATTTCACAAAGGCATTGCCGCAGCAATGGCTAAACAATGGATAGATTATTTATTAAAGCTATGAGAATCGGATTAGTTGATTGTGATAAAAAAAATTTTCCAAATTTGGCACTGATGAAAATTAGCGCGTATCACAAATCGCGTGGCGATACTGTTGAATTTATAAACTATTTTGAGAAATACGATAAAGTTTATTTGTCAAAAGTGTTTACCTTTACAAGTTACGATACGACAGTAATTAATTGCAATACTGATAATATTTTTTATGGTGGCACAGGATTTTCAAACGAAGTAGTTTTGCCCGATGAAATTGAAGACTGCATTCCCGATTATGATTTATATCCCAAAAAAAAAGGTAAAGATTATGCGTATGGTTTTTTAACTCGCGGCTGTATTCGTAACTGCTCTTGGTGTGTTGTTCCAAAAAAAGAGGGCAA
>JAISHW010000057.1 GCA_031262365.1 Lentimicrobiaceae bacterium | reverse complement strand
GTATTGCTTTTCTGAAAAATATAGACTTACTTTGAATCGATTTTTTGCAGCGTTTTAATGCACTTCGGCTTTGTATAAAAATCAAAAAAGAAAAAAATCAATTTTTAGAGGTGCCCTTTTGCCAACAAATTAGACGGCAACAAACAGGTTTTGCTTGCGGAACTTTTTCAAGAAGCGGAGGAGAATGGGTTTGAGGTAAGGGTAGGAGGTGTAAAATGAGTAATCTTAATAAAATATTAGAAAATCTAAATGAACAGCAAAAGCAAGCCGTTACGACAACGGAGGGTTATGTTCGTGTTATTGCAGGTGCCGGCTCTGGTAAAACAAAGGCACTTACTTCTCGATATGCGTATATAGTAGAAGCATTGGGAATAAATGCTGCAAATATTCTTTGTGTTACTTTCACCAATAAAGCAGCAAATGAAATGAGGAATCGTGTAAGGCGATTAGTTGGAGATGATAATGATTATGGTTATATTACAACTTACCACGGTTTTTGTGTGAAAGTCTTGCGAGAAGACATAAATAAAATTCAATATCCAAAACAATTTGTAATTATGGATGTTGAGGATCAAAAAACCATATTGAGAGATATTTATGAAGAATTGGGCATTAATTCAAAAGATTGCAGTCATAAACAAGCAATTAGAATGATTAGCAAATTAAAAGAATCAACAAATTATCTTGAATATATTGCAGATGGCAATGATGTTATAACCAATTCTGGACAATTGTTAAAGGATAGCAAACTATTACTCCACCAAGTCTTTTTAAAATATTTGGAAAAACAACAGCGCAATTTTGCATTAGATTTCGATGATTTAATAAATTTTACTGTCTATATATATGGGAAATATACAGATGTTTTGGAAAAATGGCAACAGCGCCTATTCTATATTCAAGTTGATGAAACACAAGACAGCTCCCCCTCACAATTCTATTTAGTTAATATTCTTTCGCAGAAACACAAAAACCTATTTGTCGTTGGCGACCCAGACCAAACTATCTACGAATGGAGGGGAGCACAACCAGAATTACTTGTTGATTTCGATAAGAAGTATCCTAATACTCAGACGGTCGTTATGAATCAAAATTATCGTTCTACACCTAACATTCTCAATCTTAGCAATTGTATCATTAAAAACAATAAAATTCGCATTGACAAGGATATGTTTACCAACAATCCTAATGGTGTAGATGTCGTTCATTATCATGCAAAAAGCGATTTTGATGAAGGATTATTTGTGGTTTCTGAAATACAAAAATTAGTAAGGGAAAAGCAATCAAAATATGCTGATTTTACTATTCTTTACAGAGCCAATCACATTTCAAGAATGATTGAACAATCCTTGATTAAAGAACAAATTCCGTATACTATTTGGGGTGGCATTAGATTTTTTGAAAGAAAAGAAATTAAAGATGTTTTGTCCTATTTGCGCTTAATTGTTTTTGGAGATGATTTATCTTTTTTAAGGATAATAAATACACCTTCTCGAAACTTAGGTAAAGTTTGGATTAGCAATATTAAACAATTAGCTGAACAGAACAACATTTCATTGTATGAAGCGATGGAGGAAAATTCATTTAATAGACAAAGTTCGATAGAATTTATAAGCCTTATCGAGGAGTTTAAAAAACGAAAAGATGAAATTTTAGTCTCTGATTTAGTAAAGGAAATATTGGATAAAACAGGATTAACAGAAATGTATCGATCAGATGGCGATGAAGAACGACTTGAAAATATAAAAGAACTGCAAAACGCAATAATTGCTCTCGAAAATGATGATACAGAAAAACTCACATTAGAGAATTATTTACAGGAAATAGCTCTTTACACAGACATGGATGTTGACGACAAAAAAACTGATAGGGTAAAACTTATGACAATTCATACCGCAAAGGGTTTAGAATTTCCTTATGTTTTTCTGTGCGGTTTCACAGATGGTGTCCTACCAAGTTATATGTCAATGAGAGAAAGACGGTTGGAGGAAGAAAGACGACTTACCTATGTAGCAATTACTAGAGCAGAAAAAGCTTTTTATATGACAGAATCAGAAGGATATAATTTTCAAACGGGGATGAATAAATACCCCTCGCGCTTTTTGTGGGAAATAAAAGAAAACCTGTATGTAAGGCAAGGTATTTTGCCTCAAGAAATAATTGACGAAGCAAAGAAAATTCTTGAAAAGGAAAAGGAACAACAACAGCCAGCCGAAGTATTAGAAATTGGGAATAAAGTTACACACCCTATTTGGAATGAAGGAGAAGTAAAAGAAAAAGATGATTTAAACAAAATCTATCATGTCTTTTTTGAACAACTTAATGCAATTAGACCAATACCTTTTGATTGGAGAGGTTTGCAAAAAGTTGAAGATTAAAATATTGAAAAGAAATAATAAATACACTAATATGATTAAATCCCCATTCCGATACCCCGGCGGCAAAAGCCGCGCTGTTGAAACAATCGCAAGATTGATTCCCGATTTTACACAAAGAAAATGTCCCGTTAGGGACAACATATTGGTAGAAAACGGAATATCAACACAGCGTGCGTGCCGTAGGTACGCAACAAAAACAGCAATGGGTTTCGTACCTGACGGCACGAAAATAGCTGCGGGCAACAAATTTTTCTACCAATATTATATGCCTAACGGCACAAAACATAAAGAAATTTAAAAATGAAATTGAAATATAAAAATGATTAAATCCCCACTCCGATACCCCGGCGGCAAGAGCCGCGCTGTTGAGACCGTCGACACCGATGAGTTCTGCCTTTCAGGCAGTAGCAATGGGTGTTTGCGATTACAACCGCAGGTCGCTGACCTACGGTTATGGAAATCAAGCCCTTCGGGCTATCGCAAAAACACGGCAGACAACTGACCTGAAAGGTTATATCTTCATAACCGCAGGTGAGCGAAGCGTTACCTGCGGAAACAAAAAGAGCGTTACTTACGGAATAATAAGAATAGAAAAATGATTAAATCCCCGCTCCGATACCCCGGCGGCAAAAGCCGCGCTGTTGAAACAATCGCAAAATTGATTCCCGATTTTGACGAATTTAGGGAGCCTTTTTTGGGCGGCGGCTCGGTGTTTGTCTATGTGAAGCAGCGTTATCCCGATAAGAAATTTTGGATAAACGACCTTTATACCGACCTTTATAAATTTTGGGCAATGGCGCAAAAAGATATTAATGCACTTATTGCAAAGGTTTATGAGTGGCGCAATTTCTATCCTGTGGGCAAAGAATTATACGCTTTTCTCAATCAAAATATGGAAAGTTTCAACGATTTGGAGCGTGCGGCGGCGTTTTTCATTTACAATCGCATTACATTCTCCGGCACAACGCTCAGCGGCGGCTACAGCGAAGGCGCATTTACGGGGCGTTTCACCGAAAGCAGCATTCGCCGCCTCAATGATTTGGCAAAAGTGATAAACGGCTCAACCATTACAAATTATGATTATGAAGAATTACTCAAACGCGAAGGCGAAAATGTGTTTATTTTTCTCGACCCGCCATATTATTCGGCAACAAAATCCGCACTTTACGGCAAAAACGGCAATCTCCACAAAAGTTTCGACCACGAGCGATTTGCCGAAAATATGAAAAACTGCCGCCACAAATGGCTTATAACCTACGACGATAGCGAATATATTCGCCGTTTATTTTCATTTGCCAACATTATTTCTTGGAATTTAACTTACGGAATGCGCAATATTACAGACAATTCAGACCAAAATGGCAAGGAATTGTTTATTTCCAATTTCTTAATGAATAAAACAAAACAATTAGAATTATTCCAAAATGAACAATAACCTCTTTCCCCCTGCACTACCTTTTGAACAACGGGTTGAATGAACAATAATATCCTCCTCCATTCCGACAACCTCGTCGCTCTGCAACCCGACAAAAAGACTTCCCTGCATTCCAAACGACTCAAAGCCGCTTGGAATAAAGATTACATCCTAAAACTCCTCGAAATTTAAATGCGTTGAACGTGGCGATGTAGAGCCATTAATTGTGAACTTTTGTGCTAAAAATCCCCGCCTTCGGCAATACCCAACCGTTACGGCAAGTGTTATGAAATATAAACCTAATGGTCGCATTGGATTATTTGACAAATCAGAAACAAACAATTTTTAGAGGAGCCCTAAAAATGCGCGACATGGGCTTTTTGAACATTCCTGTCTTTAACAGCTGCGCTTTTTGTAAATTTGTGAACTTATTTGTTCGACAAACAAATCATTAACAAGAAATTAAACACGTGATGAGAAACTTTGCCGCCATCGATTTCGAAACCGCAAATAACTGTGCCGAAAGTATTTGTAGCGTCGGACTTGTTATTGTTCGCGAAAGCGTTATTGTAGACCGATTTTACAGTCTCGTACAGCCCGAGCCTAATTATTACCTTTATTGGAATACGCGCATTCATGGCTTGACACAAGAAGATACCGATTCAGCACCTGTTTTTTCGGAAGTTTGGAAAGTCATCGCGCCGCTTATTGAAGAGTTGCCTTTGGTGGCGCACAACAAAAGTTTTGACGAGCGTTGCCTGAAAGCTGCTTTTCGCGTGTATCGAATGGATTATCCCGATTATGTTTTTCATTGCACGTATCGTGCTGCGCAAAAAACGATTAAAGAACTTCCAAACCATAAATTGCATACGGTTGCTGCTTATTGTGGTTTCGATTTAAAAAATCACCACCATGCTTTGTGCGATGCCGAAGCCTGTGCGCAAATAGCACTTGCAATCATGAGCGAAACAATTGAATAAAATAACTTACGATGGAATTTAGCGTTTTTTCCGACGAACATTTTATGCGCGAAGCCTTGAAACAAGCAACGTTAGCTGCCGAACACGACGAAGTGCCAATAGGAGCTGTGATTGTAAGCAACAACAAAATTATTGCAAAATCGCACAATCAAACTGAACTTTTGAACGATATTACAGCACATGCCGAAATACTTGCAATTACTTCGGCTTCAAATTTTTTAGGAGCTAAATACCTTATTGATTGCACGTTGTACGTAACGCTTGAACCCTGCCCGATGTGTGCCGGAGCACTTTTTCACGCACATATTTCACGTATTGTTTGGGGTGCCGACGACGAAAAACGCGGATTCAATCGTTTCGGAAATTTATTGCACCCAAAAACAACCGTAACAAATGGTGTTCTAAAAGATGAATGTAAAAAAAAACTCACCGAATTTTTTAATAAAAAACATTAAGGGGGCTTCTAAAAATTTCAATATCAAGGCTTGCGACTGAAACAAAAGCGGAGTTTACTAACGTAAAAGAGCATTTTGTTGAAGAAGCGTAACGCAGAGATTGGGATTTTTAGAAGTTCCCTAAGTTTTAATGGTTCAAATTCCAAAAGTGAAGAGGCGTGAAACCGCTACTTGAATTTTGAAATTTCTTCCTACTTTTGTGCGGTTAATTTCTTCGAATCTTGAATGAAAGCATTGTTTAAAATTATTTTGTTTGTTTTTTTCGTGCAACTCCTTGCCAATAATGGAGTAAACGAGCAAAATGATTTGAAAGCAGCTGTAAATCAAGAACAAAAAGCAATGCTGCACGACAGCAACAATGATTTTTTGCGTTTTGTCGTGAACGAAAATTCGAAAAAAGCAGGTCTGCTACAATTTTCGAACAATGTTGTTCCGCCACAACCGGTACGGACACTCTCGAAACGTATTTTTGTTTTGATAAGCAGTTTCGAATCGGTTGCAACCAAAAATGCGTTTAAGTTTGGCTTTTTGACATTCGATTTTTTCCCCACAATAAAAATATTTGCGTCCTCAAAAGCCTATTTTGTTTTGGCTTTGAGGCGTATCGTGATTTAGCATCCATTTTTTTCATGCTTTTCTTTTCATGCTTTCTTTTTCGAAAAGAAAGTCTAATTATTTTATTTACAAACTTTTATATTATAAAATCATGGATACAACAATTCAAAAACCTTTATATGAGGATTTATTAACATATACACACACCGAAATCACAAAAAAAACCAACGTAACCACAATTGCTATAGCCCTAGTCAGCTTGCTTCTTGGAATAGGCACTTTGGCGGCTTCTTATTATTTAGGAAAAACGATGGGCGCAGTCGGTTCGTTATTAATTGTTATCGGAATCGGATTGCTTTTGGTTTCGGTTTATTTATTTGTTTGGCGTTCGTCGGAGCTTGTTTACAAGCCGACAAATTCGCCGATTTTGAAAAAAGAATATTATTTCGATGGCAAATACACACAACTATTAAAGTCGATTTTAAACGAAGGTAGTTCCGAAAAAATCAATACGCTAAAAACGTTATCAGATGCCAACGTAAAAGTTTTGATGATGTATTCGAAAGACCGTCAATTCTTTGCGGCTCAAATATATAAATACGAACCATTTACGTATGATCCTTGCGACAAAATTTGTTCTTTCAACGGAAACAAAGCACACGCTTTGGCAACAAACTTTTTGGCATTAAATGCAATTGATAGTTAAACAACAAGCAAAAAAAATCACGAATCCATATCGGATTCGTGATTTTTATTTTTGATTTCTTTCGAATTAGAATGGCGATAAGGTAATACCAACTGTTATCGGGCAAATTCCTGGACCTAAATCACGTTCAAAAATGCGCGAAGGTTGGTAAAACACATAAGCCGAAATCCAATTCCAACCCAAACGGAGTGTTGGACCATACGAATATTTTTCGATCGAATGAATTTTGCGTCTTTTTACGTAAGTTGTTGATCCGTCGACGGTTTCTTTTCCGACAAATTTTTCTTTGCTGTCTAAGTAAACGCCAAGTTTGAAGCCAATGCCAAGTTTCATTTTGTTGTTAAAACGAAATTTGAATTCGGCGGGGAAATCGAGGTAAACAAGATTGATTTTGCTTCGTTTGTAATCGGTCTCAATCGGTATAAACTGTATTGTGTCGGCATGAATGTCGGCGATGCGGCTATCGGAATAGAAATTGTGCATACGAAATCCGGCTCCAATAGCGAATTGGTGTTTGCTTGTGCCAAGCGGAAAATTATAACTCAACGAAGTGCTAAAACCTTGATTGATGGCGCGAAAATCAACATCGTCGTCAGCTGTCGGCATGTCGGTGTAAATATCGAAAGCGACAGAAATTTGATCTCCTGTTCGATTCGTGATGAGCTGTGCATACAAAGGAATTGTACAGATGATTGCAACAATAAGAAGAAGACTTTTTTTCATGCTTTGAGATTTTTTATTGCGTGATTATTTTATACAAATATATTTTAAAGTGGGTTTTCGTTTTGTTTGTCAATCAGTTTCGAACGTTCGTCGAGCAGGCGGTCTATTTCTTCTTGCGAAAGCGTGTCGCTACGAAGCAGAAAATCGATGTCGTCGATGCTTTTTGCGATGTCGTCGATGTTGTCGATGACTGACGGGGACTCTTGATACATTTCATTTAGTACTTCAACGCCCAATTGTTCGCGTAATTGCTTGATGAGCAAACTCAACATTTTTTTTGCTTGCGGATCGGGATCGCCCATAATTTCGAAAACGGTTTGATCTTTCAGTCTGTCGTACTTCGACAAAAAGAGTTTTATTTGTTCCATCTGTAACCGATCTATTTCCGACATTTCGTCGGGATCCGGTGATTGTTCAAGTATTTTTTTAAACAAGAAGAACAGTTCTTCTACCTGTTTTTTAAAATCGTCATTTTCCATGTCGACAAAATTAAGCTATTTCGGTTTTTCTAACGATGTTATTAACAATTCTTATCATTGAATTGTTGTGTTGCACGATTATTTTCGCACTTGATTCGACAAAAAATACCCCCAAAGAATCTGTTTTTACCGTTCGTTGTATTGCCAATAGCGATAACACAGACATAAATCAATTGTTTAGAAGAAAGAACAAATGTAAGTCAAAAAAAATTATTGCAAAATATATTTTTATTTATGAAAATAATTTTTTACCTTTGAGGCGACCTTGTTCAACACAATTTATTAACAAACAATCTTTTTATCATGAAACAAATTTTTATTCCATTAATAATTGCCTGTATTATTGTAACGAGCATTGTAGCTTGTAAAAAAACAGGTGAAGATGAAGCGCAAAATTCTGCGCCTAACGAAAACTACGATGAAGGTTTTGTGCTGTATCAACGCACGCTTGCTTTTAAAGATTTATTAGAATCTGATATGAAAAGCGGCACTGTTTTATCTTTCGATAGCGCACAATGGTACACCGAAGCCTACTACAACGTATTTCACGGCAGTCCGGCGTATGAAGCGGAATCGTACCGCATCGACAGCTTGACATACTCGCTTCCGGTAAACAAAGACGGAATGGTATCAATAGATGCTTTAGCTACTTTGATAGAAACCATCGAAACCGACGTTGCGGGCATAACCGATAACGGCGATGT
>JAISHW010000014.1 GCA_031262365.1 Lentimicrobiaceae bacterium | reverse complement strand
TAACCGCTGTAAGTTGTGGTACAGCCACAATTACCGCAACAGTCGGCAACACAAAAGCGACTTACGAAGTAACCGTCAATGTTCCCGTTGAAAGCATTGATCTTTCTGAAACGTATGCAGCACTCGCCGTTGGACAAACTTTACAACTTGAAGCCTCTGTACAGCCGTCAAATGCTTGCAATCAAACTGTTGCTTGGCATAGCAGCAACACAACGGTTGCAACGGTTGCGAGCAATGGTAAAGTAACAGTGGTAGGTAACGGAACGGCTACTATTACAGCTACAACAGACGATGGTGGATCTACTGCCTTTTGCACTATCAATGCCACAGTAAGCGGAATTGAAGATATAGCGAATCAAGGAATCACCATATTCCCAAATCCGGTAAAAGACGAACTGTTTATTGATTCGGAAACGGCAATACAAAAAGTTGAAATCTATTCGATTACCGGAGCTTTACTGTTAGAAGAAAGCAATGTGAATGAAAAAATAAACGTTTCGGCATTGCCGCAAGGTTTGTATGTAGTCAAATTGTATACAAATGAAGGCATTAGCAGCCACAAATTGCAGAAAGAATAAGCATTGTATGCTCATTTGAGTAATCAAATTTCCCAAAGCCTCGTTAGAATATTCTAACGAGGCTTTTTTGTATCGAGACAACACATTTTTATTTTTTGCAATTTTGTTTTGAAAAACAATTGTACCTTTGTATGTTGATTTTAAAGGAATTTGATATGAAACCGAAAGCATTGAGCAAAACAATTAGCGACAAAGTAAGTTTTATGACTTACATTGTGCCTGCCTTTGCCTCTGCGTACAAAATGAATGTTCAAGACGCATTTTTTTACTTAAAAAAATATGGCGGTTGGGATTTTCTTAATGAGCATTGGTGGGCATTGCACACTGATAGTTCCTTTTATGCTGTGCGAGATTTATATGAAGTGTGTTATGAAAATGGAGGTTTACGATGATAGTTTATCATGGAAGTAATGTTGAAATCAAGCAAATAGATTTGACTAAGTGCGAACCTCACAGAGATTTTATGTAACAAAATTTCGTACAGTAGCTCTATATTGCAACTGATTTTGAAAAATATTTTTGTACATTTGCAAAGAACAATTAACAGCTACAGTTATGAATTACACCATTATATACCAAAAAGAAGCCGACGGTTGGTATTCCGGTCAGTGTGAAGAAGTTCCCGAAGCAATATCACAAGCACCAACGCTGAGAGAATTGAAAGAAAATATAGAAGATGCTATACGGTTAGTATTTGAATTTCGTTCCCCCAAACCCTACACAATATAATCCTTTCACTCCACAACAACCACAGCATCGTCAGGAATTAATTCCTCGCAACGATAGCGGCGGAACAATTGCAATATCGCAATTACATCTTTTTGACAGTAGGTTACTATGCGCTGCAAATCGTTTTCACGCCAATATACATCACACACCATGCTGCCGTCAATATCGTCTTTCGGTGTGGGAATGGCAAATATATGCGCCAATAATTTAAGCGAAGTGTAGTTTTTATAATCGCCAAAACGCCACAAATCGAGCGTATCAATATACGGTGTTTCCCACGGCTTTTTACCCCGTGTATCAAGCGAACGCGGAATTGTAATTCCATGGATTAACGCTCGGCGAGCAAGATACGGAAAGTCAAATTCAATGCCGTTGTGTGCACAAAAAAGCGTTTGTTTACCGTCAAAATGCTTACGTATCAATTCCATAAAATCAAGCAACACTTGTTTTTCGTCGTGTCCCGCAAATGAACGCACTCGCACTTGAATATCGTCTTTTTTTTGCAGCACATAGGCTGCCGAAATGCAAACAATTTTCCCAAATTCGGCAAAAATCCCTGCTTTTTTATATAAATCCTCCTCCGAAATATCGTCGCTGCGCAAACGTTTTGATTTCTGTTCCCATAGTTCTCGTTCCACTTCGGGAACTTCGTCATAAGTGGCATACTGCGGCACGGTTTCAATGTCGAGAAAGAGAATTTTTGTGATGTCGATGCGAGAAATGTGTACATTCATGATTATAGTGTATTGATAAATGCTTTGCTATACAACGTTTTGTCGAATTTTGTATTTTCGTCCTTTGTTTTTTCCTTCAACTTCCAACAGTCCGAGTTCCACGAATTTAGCAAAATATTTTTTCACGCTAATGTCCGATTTATTCGTTAGTAATTGCGCTCTGTAATTGGTTATTTCTCCGTTTTTGTCAATGAAACTTGCAATCTGTTCTAAAAATTCCAATTCTGATTTTGATAATTTATCGGTAAATAAATCGGTAAATATATCGGTAATTTTCTTGTTTGGTAATTCTTCTAATGTTTGTAAGATGGTATTAAGCATAAACTCAATGAATGATTGTGAATCGCCCGACTTTTGCGAAATTGCCAAAGCGTCATAATAACCTTGTTGGTTTTCATACACTACTGTTTCAACAGGTAGCCAAGCAAAAAGTTCGTTCCATTTTGAGAGAATGAGCGTTTGCCAAAGTCGTCCAATTCTACCGTTTCCGTCAATAAAAGGATGTATATATTCAATCTCAAAATGAATAACTGAGCTTTTGATAAGTGGATGTACATCTGATTTCTTTGCCCAAGCAAATAAATCAGTAACTAATTGCGGTACAAATTGATAACTTGCTCCTGCATGAACAAGTTTATCCCCGTCAAAAACCCCAACACCTTGCGAGCGAAAATATCCCGCATCTTTTACCAATTGTGTGGTCATAAGTTGGTGCGCTTTCAAAAAATCTTTGGTTTTATAAGGGTCGTATTCAAGTAAATGCTCGTATGCTTGATAGGCATTTTTCACTTCTTGGATTTCGTGAGGAAGTCCTAAAACTCGTTTACCTTCAATAATATCTGTTACTTGACCGAGTGTAAGCGGATTATTTTCAATAGCCAAAGAGGATTGAATAGAGCGTAAACGATTGATTTTTCGCAGACGCAAATTGCGACTATATTCGCCCGAACCTCGTATTTCGCCAACTTTTTCGGCAATTCGAGCAACCAAGTCAATGGCTTTTGTTGTGATTGTGTAGGCTGGAATATTCATTACAGTTTCGTGTTTGGTTCTTTTACTTTTTGTCCGCAATATGGGCAAAAAATGTGAAGTCGTTCTAATTGGCTTTGACAATTTCCGCAAAGAATTACTTCTGCAACAGTCGATTTTATTTGGTTGGTTGTTCGAACAGTAAATGTTTCGGGGATTTCTTTCAGAAAACTTGATTCATTCCCTTTTTCGGTAATCAAAAAAAGTTTATCTTTTGCTCTTGTTATTGCAACGTAAAACAATCTTCGTTCTTCTTCCATCAACAAATCACGATTTGCTTTTTTGATTACCTGAAAAATTCTATCTTCAAGCCAAATATCGGGAAAACCTCCGCCTCCTTCGGTCAAACCAATGATAAAAACAACTTTTGATTCAAGTCCTTTTGCTGCATGAATGGTTTTATGTTGAATACGAATATTTTCATTCTTGAATTTAAAAAAGTACGGTGAGTACATTTTACTTCTTCGGTACAAAAACAATATTTCGTCATTATCTACACCGTCTTTCAACAATTCTTTAATTCGATTTAAACAGAATCGTATGTTTTCTTCTTCGTTGTTTCCTGCAAAAACAACTATTTTATGTTCTGATTTTTTTGAGGCTTGAACATCTTTATCAATTTTGAATTTATTGTTTTTTATAACTTCATTACTTGCGCCAACAATATTTTGTGTACTGCGATAATTCAAATTGAGTTTTGTTATTTTTGCATTTATAAAATGTTTTTCAAAATCGACAATATAATTCACATTTGAACCTCTGAAACCATAAATACTCTGCCAATCATCGCCTACGCAAAAAAGTTGCGTATTATCGGTAAGCAGTAATTTGATTAGTTCAACCTGCAAATTGTTTACATCTTGAAACTCATCGACTAAAATGTATTGACATTTTTCTCTGTATTTGTTTGCAATATCTGCGTGATTTTTTAATAGCGAAATATTTGTAGAAATCAAATCATTAAAATCAAGATAAGATTTATTAATGCAATAATCAATATATTTTTTCACGATTGGGATTGCCAATTCGTAAAAATTCCTCACTCTTTCATGTTGATCTTTTCGTGCGTTTTCTAAAACCGTATTAACATTGATATTTTCTACCTTTATCATATCGGTTATTCGCATAATTTGGCGCACAAAATCTTTTACATCTTCGTGATAACCATTAAATTCCTCTCTAAAATTTATCGAGATTGTTTTTTGATAATCAGAGGGCAGACGATTTCGCATAATATCATCAAGAGTCTTGTTAAATAAAGCAGAATCGGTTGTCATACTTTCAAAAGTTTTTACAAAAAGTAAATTACCTTTTTTAAATTGTTCTTCTTTGCTTTTGGTCGGATAGCTTTTGTCGCTGATATGTTCAATATACATATTTGCGGCAGGAATATAAAAATCAGGCTTAAATGTAAAATCTTTTACGTTTAATTGGGGTTCATACTCATATCTTATGCTGTGGCGATAAAACCAATCAGCAATAAATTGTTCCGATTTAGAACGGACTTTTGTTCCGTCGAGCGTTGTAAAATATTTTCCATCAGTAACCCAAAACTTTGAATCAGACTTTTGTATATGGATTTTATCAATAATGTAATCTAAAATATAGCGTTTTAGTTGCAACAAATATTCGGTATCTTCGCATTGCTCAATCAGCAATTTATGAACAACCCCAAAAACGGTTTCAGGAGCAACATTTTTGTACAATTCATCTTCTTCATCTCGTTTTTCATCGCCTATAATCTTAAATTTGTTGTCAAATTCATTTACGCCATCATTGCGAAGAACCGCATAGCAAAAAGAATGAAATGTTTTTATCGTTAGTCCATCTATCCATTTATATTTTTTCTGTTGAACATAGCGTTCTTTGTCTTTTTCTTCTTTGTTTTTTCTTTTGTCAATAAGTTGTTTTTTATATTCTCCGCTTGCGTCTGCCGAAATAATAAGTCTGTCAATCATTTCGTTTGTTGCATTTTTGGTAAATGTGATGGCAAGTATATTTGATGGACTAACTCCTTTTTCTTCAATGAGATATTTAAGTTTTTGTAAAAGCGTTTTTGTTTTTCCCGAACCTGCACCTGCGAGAACTAAAAGGCGTTTATCTTCGCTTATCACAGCCTCTTTCTGTCTGTCGTTCAGACCAGTTAAATTGACATTTACTGTATTCTCTAAATTCATCTGTTAATTTTCATTTTCTTCCATACGGCTGGAATTTCATCCCAAGCTCCACTATCCTACTTTCAAATTTTTGTAATGTCGTCAATGTTTTCTAAACAACAAAGAGCGTAATCAATTCATTTACTTAAAACGCGGTGCCATATACCCTTTTACAAAAGTCTCCCACGAATTACCAATTGTAAATACCTGTTCGCCAAAGTAAAATAAGTATGGTTGAATAGTTTCAACAGTTTGAAATCCCGGCACGGGCGCAATTAAATTGTATTTTTCCGAATAATATATAATGGTAGGATACGCTGCCCTGCCATTCAACAGTTTGAGTGCCAACGGGTGCGTGGCATTACGAGTTGCTCCGGCTTTATATTGCGTATTTTTATAGGTACTATCCTGAAACGTAATTATTTGATTGCCTTCGGCATTGAATTTCACCGCATGAAAATGTTCATTGATATAGCTAATGACATCAGCATTGGTAAATGTAGCTGCGTCCATTTTTTTACAATACCCACACCAGTTGGTAT
>JAISHW010000054.1 GCA_031262365.1 Lentimicrobiaceae bacterium | reverse complement strand
GGCGAAACACTCGAAACAGAAGAAGCTATGTGGCATTTGACTGCTTTGCTCAACTTCGATTATGGCGATGCCGGACACGAATTTTCGGAATTTGTAAACGACACATCATATATCGTTATTAGCAAAACGGATGATGGTGTTAGTTATGAAGAACTAAACAATGCGTATACCGATTTGCAGGAGTTTGTAGAAACGGCGTACGAAACATCGGATTTAGACGACAAACACGTATATGTTGTTGTAGCAAAAGCTGTTTCGGAAGATGATGAAAACATGACCATTGAAACCGTATCCACTTTAGGAACTCTCGGTTCTTATTCTTCAACTTTTGGACCTACAGATTATTGGTATTTCTGTTGCCTTGAAGGAAAATGTGGTGAATATGAAGGTCAATACGTTGGAAGAGATGCCACAACAGAATTAACATCTAAGTTGAATACCAATAAAGGTGTTCTAGCAGCTGTTGGAGGACGGATTTATTATACGGATGTGCATAGTAAATATTTATATGGAGCGTATACAGGTATTGATAATATTGCCGACCCGAATAGTCCATGTGGGTATAGAATATTTTTTCAAATGAATGATGATAACGCAATATCTTGCTTTTGCCCTGATGATATGAACTATTATCTGTGGAGTTACAATGATTTAGGAAATCAATATAAACCAGAGGGACAACATATAATAAGTTTTTTAGTTGAGTATGATTACATCGCTTCTTTACCTGTCAGTTCATCATCTTATATTCTAACAATAGATTATGGAACAGCAAACGTTATAAGCACAGGTGCCGATTTTTAATTTTATAAGCATGAAACAAATAGTGTTGATTTTTTCAGTCATTCTTTTTTATCTATCCTCTTTTGCACAGCAAGGCTTTGTGTTTACGCACGAGTCGGAAAAGAGTGTAATGACGATGGATGTGGTAGAAACAGCCGATGGCGATTTTCTTTTATTAAATCGTTTGAGAACAAACGAGCTTTCTTTTCTAGAAGATACAAGAATTGTGAAAATTTCGAAAGAAGGATTTTTATTAGACGAAATTTCATTGAATTTTCAGGATAGTATTGCAATTATTACCGATTTAATTCCCAATCCGGATAATCCAAATTACTACTTAGCACTTGGTATTGTTGGGGTCAACAACAATATTTGTAACAGATTGATGGTTGCACAAATCGATGCCGATCTTCAAATCATCAGTCGCCACACAATAGCTATTCCACAAATTGAAACCATTTCGGGATTTATTCGGTTTATCGTTCACTCGGAAAATAACATTGTAGTAGCATCTAATTCAGGAGCGCAAGCCAATCTTTCCCCTTCTTTTTGTGCTCGAATTACGGTGCATGGCGAATTGAAGAAAATGGTATTTAACAATGCAAACAAACGATCTTTTTTAGGCGCATTTTTTGTGTTAGATGATGGTGCTAATCCACGCTATGGACTGATGCAATCCGTAACAGCATCTAGCGGAGGGGTTGCGCTTGGAGTGTATGAAATAGATTCAAATCTCAATAGCAGTTTTTTAACAGAAATTCCAAATTTCCATGAAGGAGAAACTGGAGAAGATTATCATGCAATAGGTTTTTATCCTTACGAACAAACAGTAAAGCCTTTTTTAAATGAAACACTCTTGATTTCTCTTCAAGTTTCTGAATCATGGGGACTAAGTATCAATGATAGGTCTACTATGGTATTTCAAGTAGAAAAGGACTTTGTGTTTAACAAAGACAAGTCTATTATTTTTACGAACAAAAATGACACGGTAGAATTTCCTGCTACTTTTCAATCGATTGATTTCATTGATCCGAATCAGGTTTTTCATGCTTTTTCATCAAATATGTTTCCGCAATATATGCCCTGTCAATCATTTCCAAGTTATTTTGTGATAAGTAAACTAAATTCTGATTTGGAAGTACAATGGACACGTTATGTTGGTGGCGATGCTTTTTATTATTCTATGTACCTTTTAGCTACAAAAGATGGAGGCTGTGTTGTAGTAGGTTCTCGCTACAATTATAATTATCAATGCAAACACGATATGTTTGTCATCAAACTCAACAGCGAAGGCTTAATCGGTTTAGACGAAGAACCGGAATTAGTGCAGGAAATGGTCGCTTATCCGAATCCGTTTCACGATCGCGTACAGCTTTTGCTGCCACCAAACACGTGTAGGGTTTCGGTTTACAACAGCAACGGCATGCTGATAAAAACAGGAAACGGAAACTGCAATGAATTGTTTTTAGGCGATGTGCCGGCGGGTTTGTATATCGTTACAGCACAAACAGCTGAAGGAAAGGTGTATATACAGAAAGTTGTGAAAGAGTAGATAGAAAAGTCTTCTTAATCTTGAAAATAAGCGAATCCGTATGCAATCAGATTCGCTTATTTTTATGGTTCATTACAATGGTGCCGTTCCTTGTTTTCACAGGGATGACGAACGGCATGACAAGACTAGAAAAGTCATTCCGACGAAGGTCGGAATCCATTGTACGAATAAGCAACAATTTTTTTGTTAAATCATTTCGCTTCTAAAAATTCAATGTTTCAAGATTTTTCGCATTATCTCATTTTTGATTTTCACTTTTTTTGACATGAGACAAAGCGTTCTTTTCCTTTATAATCTTTCAGTATTTGGACGTTTGTCAGCGACACATTTTCGCAAAGTTGTTTCACTTCAGCACCAAAAACTTCATTAATCTCGAAATAAAGCATACCGCCCTTATTTAAATGTCTTGCTGCTAATTCCGTTATTTTTCGGTAAAAGATTAATGGATCATTATCGTCAACAAATAACGCTAAAGCCGGTTCATAATCGAGTACATTTTTTTGCATCAGTTGTTTTTCGCTTTCACGAATATATGGCGGATTGCTTACAATCAAATCAGCTTGTGCTGTTTCGGGAAAAACGACAGACAACACGTCGGCTTGTGCAAACAAAACCTTTGTTCCGAGTTTTTCGACATTCGAACGCGCAATTTGCAATGCTTTTTCCGAAACATCGAATCCTGTAACGATGCTCTCAGGAATCAGCAATGCCAAACTGATGGCAATACATCCAGAACCCGTTCCGATATCCCAAATCGTGCAATTTGGTTTGGCAGGAAAAGATTTTTTAATCTGTAAAACAAATTCTTCGGTTTCGGGACGTGGAATCAACACGTCGGGTGTTACGATAAATGTATTTCCGCAAAATTCAACCTCGCCTGTAATATATTGAATGGGCTCGTGTTGCAATAGTTTTTTTACGGCAAAATGGATTTCGAGCAATTCCGATTCCGAAAGACGGATGTCAGGTTCTAACGCCAGACGAATACGGTCAATGTCAAATAAATGTTTGATCAGCATACGCATCATTTGTTGCGACGCTTCTTTGCCAAACAAAAGTGCCAATTGTGCCACATAATGCCGTTCGATGTCTTTTAAACGATTCGATGTTACTTTCACAAGGACAAAACTACAGTATTAATTCCTATTTTTGCATATTGACATCAGGTTATGGCGTATTTATATCTGACACTTGCCGTTTTTTTTACCGCTCTTGTTTTTATCGTTTTCAGGTTGTTTAGCAAATACCGAATCGATAATTTTCAGGCGATTGCAGTAAATTATGCGGTGGCAGCAATTGTTTGTTTTTTGATTTTCGATGAAGGCGTTTCGTTCGAAAAAATTGTTGAATCCGATTGGTTTTTCATGACTTTCGCGATTGGATTGGGATTTGTTATCGGCTATTTTTTGTATGCTTTAAGCAGTCAACGTGTGGGCGTGGCTGTAACTGCCGTATCAAGTCAAATGTCGGTAATGATTCCTGTCGGGGCAGGATTTGTTCTTTTTGGCGACCAATTGACACAGCTTAAAGTCGCCGGAATCCTATTAACACTCGTTGCGCTCTATTTGATATTGAAAAAAGACCGGAACAAAGTCGAAAATACCATCAAAACGCCAAATAAATTGATGACACTGCTTCCTGTTTCTATTTTTTTGCTGACAGGATTGAACGACATTATGATGAAATACACCGAAACGCATTTCGTGAAAAATGATTTACTGTTGATGTTGTCAACTGTTTTTGTTGCGGGATTTTTGTTTTCACTTGTTTTTCTGAGTGTTAACATTGTAAAAGGCACAAACAAATTCGCTTTTCGAAATCTTGTTGCAGGATTGGTTCTTGGGTGTGCTAATTTTTTGTCGACTTATTTTTTGTTCCGAAGCATGTCGTTTTTTCAAGCATCATTACTCTTTCCGATCCGGAATATTGGTGTTGTATGTATTTCGGCTTTAGCAGGAATCTTTATTTTTAACGAAAAACTCAGTCGCACCAACCGTATTGGAATCGCCATTGCGGCAGCCTCCATTTTAATCATTTCGCTATGATGTTCGATGATGTATATCAAGTAATTACGACAACAGGCGAAGGACTTTACAAAGATAAAGGAAGCAAATTTATTGCCATAGCTTTTCCGGCAACGAACGAAAACGAAATCAAAGAAGCACTTGCCTCCATCAAAAAAAAATATTTCGATGCGCGTCATCATTGTTATGCGTATATGTTGGGTGCCGATAAAGCAACTTTTCGTGCAAACGACGATGGCGAACCTTCCGGAACAGCCGGAAAACCAATCTTAAACCAAATTTTATCGAAAAACATCACAAACGTTTGCGTTGTTGTTGTGCGTTATTTCGGTGGCATTAAACTAGGTGTAAGCGGTTTGATTACGGCTTATAAAACAGTTGCTCAAGAAGCACTCGAAAACGTTACAATCGAAACACGCACCGTAAACGAAATCTACGCATTACACTTTGAATATTCGCTTCTGAAAGAAGTTATGCGTATTCTGAAAGAAGAAAAAATAGAACCACTCACGATGCAATTTGAATTAGACTGTATTTTGGAGTTCGGAATTCGAAAAAGTGAGGCAAATCGAGTGATTGAGAGATTCAAAAAAATACACAAAATAGCTGTTAAATACATTAAAACAGCGTAGAACAAGGCATTAAGAAAAAGTGCCATAATTTAAGTAGAAAAAAGAATCTTTTCAATAGCAAAAATATTTTTTTTTTCACTTTTTTACATGCAACTTTGTTAAAAAGTTTGCCGACAATAAACTTGTTTTCAATAAGAACATTTTCAGTCGATTAACAAATTTTATCCTTTAGCTTTTTAGCACAAGAATTTAACTAATTGATTTTCAGCTGACATGAAAAAGAAGCACGTTGAAGTATGGGACAGATGTCTTGCCGTAATAAAGGACATTGTGCACGACCAGAGTTTTAAAA
Organism: Lentimicrobiaceae bacterium; assembly: GCA_031262365.1. Lineage (GTDB taxonomy): Bacteria > Bacteroidota > Bacteroidia > Bacteroidales > F082 > JAISHW01. Next base: position 3,558 of record JAISHW010000054.1, on the reverse strand, counting down.
CATGGTTTGAACCGATCAAACCATTAAAGCTCGAAGAAGATGTTTTGACAATTCAAGTTCCAAGTCATTTTTTCTACGAATGGTTAGAAGAACATTACATCACGTTGTTGAAAAAGACAATAAAAAAAGAATTAGGTGCTGAAGGTCGAATCGAGTACAGCATCATCATGGACGATTACGGTTCGCAACAACCTTATGCAATGAGAGCTCTAACAGGGAATCGAAAAGACACTCAAAATCCTCCTGTTTCAATGCCACTTGATTTGAATCGAGGCACATCGAAAGATATTCCGAATCCTTTTATTATTCCGGGACTGAAAAAGATAAAAATAGAATCGCAACTTGTTCCGACTTATTCTTTCGACAATTTTATTGAGGGCGAATGTAACCGTTTGGCGCGCACAGCCGGATTTGCCGTAGCCGAAAATCCGGGCAAAACAGCATTCAATCCCTTGTTTATCTACAGTTCAACCGGTTTAGGAAAAACACACCTCGCGCACGCCATTGGACTTCAAGCTAAAAACAAAAATCCGGAAAAAACAGTGCTTTATGTGCAAACAGAGCAATTTGTAAATCAATACACCGAATCGGTCAGAAACAACAATCGCAACGATTTTATTCATTTCTACCAAATGATCGATGTGTTGATTGTTGACGATATTCAGTTTTTAGCCGGAAAAGAAAGCACTCAAGATACGTTTTTTCACATTTTTAACCACTTGCATCAAAACAGCAAACAACTTATTCTTACTTCCGACAAACCACCGGTAGAACTGAAAGGACTCGAACAGCGTTTGTTGTCGCGCTTCAAATGGGGACTTTCGGCTGATCTTGGCGTTCCAAACATAGAAACACGAATCAAAATTCTAAAGAAAAAAATCGAAAATGAAGGTATCGTCGACATCAAAGACGATGTAGTCGAATATCTGGCTTACAGCATTACAACGAACGTTCGTGAAATGGAAGGCGTGTTGATATCGCTCATCGCACAATCGACACTTAACAAAAAAGCCATCACCATTGATTTAGCACGTGAAATTATCGACAAATTTGTAAAAAATACCAGCCACGACATCTCGATCGATTACATTCAGAAAATTGTATGCGATTACTTCGGCATGTCGGTCGATTTAATTGGCAGAAAAACACGCAAACGCGAAATCGTTCAAGCACGCCAATTGGCTATGTTTTTTTCAAAAAAACACACCAAACTTTCGTTGGCAACAATCGGTCTGCAATGTGGCAACAAAGACCATGCAACCGTACTACACGCTTGTAAAACAGTTACCAACCTGATGGAAACCGACAAAACATTCCTTAAATGTGTAAATGAAATCGACAAAAGAATTCACAATTAAGATTCTTGAACCGCATCGAGAAAATTCAATTTCGTTTCAGTCGCAAACCTTGTCTTTTGAATTTTTAGAAGCTCCCTTTATTTGTCAAAATTTGCCGCATTTGCTGTTGTATCTTTTTTGCTTCAACAGCTGCCTTTTCTGCAAATTCAATTCCGGTTCCGGCATAGATAATTCCACGCGACGAGTTAACCAACAAGCCGCATTGTGCGTTTAATCCGACTTTAGAAATCGACTGCAAATCACCTCCTTGCGAACCAATACCCGGAACAAGAAAAAAATATTCCAGCAACATTTCTCTGATTTTTCCTAACTCTTCGCAATGGGTTGCGCCTACAACAAACATCACTTTTTCGGGATCTGCCCACGAGCTGACTTTCGAAAGCACTTCTTCATATAGTTTTCTATTAGAATTTTCAAGATTCAGATACTGAAAATCTTTCGAGCCGCTATTCGATGTCAATGCTAAAACGATTGTCCAACGGTTTTCAAAAGCCAGAAAAGGCTGTATCGAATCGAAACCCATATAAGGTGCTACGGTAAGCGCATCGACGTTCATGCCATCGAAAAACGCACGCGCATAATTGGTCGAAGTATTGCCGATATCGCCGCGTTTGGCATCAGCAATAATAAATTGTTCGGGATAATTCTCGCGAATGTACGCAACCGTTTTTTCGAGACTTTGCCAACCTTTCGAACCATTTGCTTCGTAAAAAGCTGTATTTGGCTTATATGCCACGCAATACATTGCCGTAGCATCGATAATGGCTTTATTGAAACTGAAAGCAGGATCTGAATCTCGAAGCAAATGTGTTGGAATTTTCGACAAATCCGTATCAAGTCCCACGCAGAGATATGATTGTTTTTTTTGTATTTGTTCGAAAAGTTGTGTGCGATTCATGTTATTAATTGTCGAGTTCGGTTTTCAAGCGTTCGGCATTTTCGGCTACTTGCAACTTTTCGATCATTTCATCAATATCGCCATCAATGATAGCGTTTAAGTTATACATTGTCAGATTGATACGATGATCAGTAACACGTCCTTGAGGCCAGTTATAGGTACGGATTTTTGCGGAGCGATCGCCTGTCGAAACCATTGTTTTTCGTTTCGAAGAAATTTCTTCCAAATATTTGTTGTATTCGACTTCAAACAAGCGTGTTCGCAACACTTTCATTGCTTTGGCAAGATTTTTAATCTGCGATTTTTCGTCTTGACAGGTTACTACAATGCCACTCGGAATGTGCGTGAGGCGGATTGCTGAATAGGTTGTGTTAACTGATTGTCCGCCAGGACCTGAAGAGCAATAAGTATCTTTACGAATATCTTTTTCGTGCAATTCGATATCAAATTCTTCAGCTTCGGGAAGCACAACAACCGATGCCGCCGATGTATGCACACGACCTTGTGTTTCGGTTTTCGGCACACGTTGTACGCGATGCACACCCGATTCGAATTTTAAGATTCCATACGCGCCGTTTCCTATTACATTGAATACAATTTCTTTAAAACCGCCAACTGTTCCTTCGTTCATGTCGACAATTTCGGTTTTCCACCCCTTTGTTTCGCAGTATTTGACGTACATCCGATACAAATCGCCAGTGAAAATGCTGGCTTCGTCGCCACCTGTTCCGGCACGAATTTCGACAACGGCATTTTTGTCGTCTTGCGGATCTTTCGGAATGAGCATCAAACGGATTTTTTCTTCCAATTTTTCTTTGCGTTCTTCAAGCGACACAAGTTCTTCGCGTGCCATCGCACGAAAGTCTTCATCTTTTTCGTTTTTGATAATTTCTTTTGATTCGTCGATATGCTCGATAACGGTCTTAAATTCGTTGAAAGCAGTAACGATAGGCTCTAAATCTTTATAATCTTTGTTTAGCTTGACATAACGTTTCATATCGGCCATCACTGCCGGGTCGTTCAACTGCTCGCTCATTTCTTCCCAACGACGCTTGATGACTTCGAGTTTACTGATAATTTCCACCGTATCAAATTTTGGTGTACAAAGTTAGTGATTTTTATGGCGTGCGAGATGTTTCTAACCTGAGTTTTGGACAAGATTTAGTTGTAATAAATTGATTTATAACCTGAGTTCGGGATAAGCCCGTGGCTTGAAAAGCCATATTTTCATAACCACAGGTAAGCAAAAGCGTAACCTGTGGAGGGAAATATAGGACAAACGCTGCCTGAAAGGCAGAACAT
>JAISHW010000047.1 GCA_031262365.1 Lentimicrobiaceae bacterium | reverse complement strand
TTCTAAAAATTTCAATATCAAGGCTTGCGACTGAAACAAAAGCGGAGTTTACTAACGTAAATGAGCATTTTGTTGAAGAAGCGTAACGCAGAGATTGGGATTTTTAGAAGTTCCCAATACAGATTATTTCGTAACAATTTCGTAGGTATCGGTAGCAATCATCAGCTCTTCATCGGTCGGAACAACCATTACAGTTGTTTTCGAATCGGGTGTACTGATAACGATTTCTTTGCCGCGCGTATTCATACTTTTTTCAATGTCAACTTTTACACCCATAAATTCAAGTCCTTCGACAGATTTTGTACGTGTAAGAGTGTCGTTTTCGCCAATACCACCTGTAAAAATAATCAAATCGACTCCACCCATTGCTGCGGCATACGACCCGATGTATTTTTTTACACGGTATTGATACATTTCCAAAGCGAGTGCAGCACGTTTGTTGCCTTCTTTGGCAGCACTTTCGAGATCGCGCATGTCGGATGAAATTCCTGAGACTCCAAAAACGCCCGATTTTTTATTTACCAAAGTGTTTAATCCGTCGAAATCCAAATTTTCAACTTTCGCAATGTGAATTAAAGCACCAACGTCTAAATCGCCGCAGCGCGTTCCCATAATAAGCCCTTCGATAGGTGTCATTCCCATGCTTGTATCAACCGATTTTCCACCATCAATAGCGGCTATAGAAGCTCCGTTTCCTAAATGGCAGGTGATAATTTTTTGTTTGTTAATATCCAATCCTAGCGTTTCACAGGCTTTTTTCGAAACGTATTTGTGGCTTGTTCCATGAAATCCGTAGCGACGAATCGCATATTTTTCGTACAAAGCATAAGGAATGCCGTATAAGTAAGATTTTTCAGGCATTGTTTGATGGAAAGCGGTGTCGAAAACACCTACTTGAGGCACATTTGGAAGCACTTTCTGCATCGCAAAAACACCTTCCAAGTTTGCCGGATTGTGCAAAGGAGCAAGACCGATGCATTCTTGAAGTGCTTCGATTACCGCTTGTGTAATCAAAACGCTGCCACTGAATTTTTCACCTGCGTGAACAACGCGATGTCCAACAGCACCGATTTCATTGATGTTGGCAACCGAACCGGTTTCTTTGCTCGTCAGCAAATCTAAAACAATCGCAATGCCTTCTTGGTGGTTTTTTAGCGGTTTTTCGATAACGGTTTTTTGTCCGTCGTTGCGTTTATGCGTGATGAGCGAATCGGAAAGTCCGATTTTCTCGACCAATCCTTTTGCCAAAACCGTAGCTTCAGGCATATCGAACAATTGGTATTTTATCGAAGAACTTCCGCAGTTTAAAACAATGGTTTTCATTTTATTGGATGTTAATTTTATATTTAAAATAATTTATTTTGCTTGATTTACTGTGATGGCGACTAAATTAACAATGTCCATGATCGAACAACCTCTCGAAAGGTCATTGATAGGTGCTGCCATGCCTTGTAAAATAGGACCAACAGCTTCGGCTCCAGCCAAACGTTGCACTAATTTATATGCGATATTTCCTGTTTCCATCGAAGGGAAAACCAACACGTTGGCTCTTCCGGCAATTTCCGAATCAGGTGCTTTTTTCTTTCCAACCGATTCAACGATAGCCGCGTCGGCTTGAATTTCGCCATCGATCTTCAGCGTCGGATCCATTTCTTTTGCCAAACGTGTAGCTTCAACAACGCGGTCGATTTTCTCATGTTTTGCGCTTCCTCGTGTCGAAAAACTCAACATGGCTACACGTGGATCGATGTTAGCTATTGCTTTTGCTGTTTGTGCCGAAGCAACAGCTATTTCGGCTAATTCTTTTACTGATGGATCGGGATTTACAGCACAATCGGCAAAAACCATGATGCCATCGTCGCCGTATTCTTTGTCGACAAGCATAATGAAAGCTCCCGATACGGCACTGAATCCGGGTTGCGTTTTGACGATTTGAAATGCAGGACGCAATACATCGCCTGTGGCGTTGTCGGCTCCGGCAACTTCGCCGTCGGCTTCGCCGGCTTTGATCAAAAGAACGCCTAAATAAAGCGGATCTTCGACAAGTTTGAGTGCTTTGTTCATCTCAACGCCTTTCGACTTGCGAATTTCATACAACATTTCGGCAAAATATTGTTTGCGCGGATTGTTGATCGGGTCGATAATGATTGCTTTTTCGATGTTCTTCAGGTCGAATTGTTTCGCTAAATCGCGAATTTTTTCTTCGTTGCCAAGTAAAATAAGATTGGCAATATTTTCACCTAAAATAATATTGGCGGCACGAACCGTACGTTCTTCTGTTCCTTCGGGCAATACGATAGTTTTACCGCTTCCTTGTGCTTTTTCGCGAATTTTTTCTATAAGTCCCATTTCTATGAAAATCGTTAAGTTTTTAAAGCAGCAAAATTACAGAATTCTTTCGGTTGATTGATTATAAATAATCACATAGTTGGCTTATTTTTAACCTTTTTTTAGGTCGAAGAAACGTAAAATAAGTTTCTCAAAAAAATAACTGCTTCGACAAAAGCGCGTAAATTTGCACGAATTTATTTTCGAAAAAATTCTTGAGTTATGGAACGTCTTTTTGAGGTAACAGACACGATTTATCGTATTGAAGACGCTATTTTTACGTTGCAAAAAGATACGTTATCCAATCAAAATACGTTTCCTAAAATCGAGAGTTTAATCACCGAATCGAAAGCTACACAAATAAAAGAACAGATTCGGGTAAATGCTAAAAGTGTACCTGATTGGGGGTTATGGCTCATTTTAAGTGCTGTTTTATTGCTTGCTATCGGCAAATCGGTTTATCCGCGCAAGTTGCGTTTGTTTTTTCGAGCGGCACTTGGTGTAAGTTACATGAATCTATTGCTTCGAGAATGGAATCCGGCAAAAAACGCAGTCGGATTTTGCTGCTTTTTATTTTACTCGCTTTTGCAAACTCTTTTTTTTGCGTTACTGATTTCCTATTGTTTAAAAGGCAATGCAAGCGGACTGACGATTCAGAATTTTTATTTTATTTATCTCGTTGCACTCGTGATTTATACATTCCGATTTATGATGAATCGATTGTTGCCGTGGCTTTTCAGAAGTGCCGATGCTACGCTACGATACCGTACACTAACGCTTTCCGTTTCGACCATTACAGCCGCTCTTCTGATTCCATTGATGCTCATGATGATGTATAATCCATCAAGAATCTTCTTTTTTATCGGAAGTGGATTCGTTGTTGCTATGTTTGTTTTTAAAATTTTGGAATCTTTTTTTGAAATTGCATCAACAGCAAGCTTCTCAAGATTTTATATTTTTTTGTATCTTTGCAGCCTTGAAATAGTTCCCGTCTTATTGGCATTAAAGGTTGTAATTGTTCATCTTTTACCAGATACAGCAATAAACTAAATTTTAGTAAACAGAATAAAATAAAAACAATTAGACAAAATACCAAATGAAAATTAAATCCATTCTTATATCTCAACCCAAGCCGGTCGATTTTGAAAAATCGCCGTACTTTGATATCGCTAAAAAGTTTGGTGTAACAATAGATTTTGAGAAATTCATTAAAATAGAAGGTGTTGAGGCGCGCGAGTTCAGACAAGCAAAAGTTTCGTTAGCCGACTATACGGCTGTTATTCTGACAAGCCGTAATGCAGTCGATCATTTTTTTCGTATCGCAAAAGAAATACGTTACGAAGTGCCTGAAACCATGAAATATTTTTGTGTTTCTGAATCGACGGCTTTTTACTTACAGAAATACGTAACGTATCGTAAAAGACGAATTTTTTATGGCAAGCAAACCTTCGAAGATTTACTCGAAATTATCAAAAAACATCGAAAAAACGAAAAATTTCTGTTACCTTGCTCTAACATTGCTAAAGAAGACATGGGCGACATACTCACCGAAGCTAAAATTGATTTTTCAAGAGTTATTCTTTATCGCACTGTGGCAAGTGATTTATCGCATGTCAACATCGACAATTACGATATGCTTGTGTTTTTCAGTCCTGCAGGAATCAAATCATTGACCAGCAACTTTCCGAAATTCAAACAAAAAGAAGTCGTAATAGGAGCTTTTGGTGCCGGAACTTCAGAAACTGTAAAAGAACTCGGTTTCGAACTTCATTTTAATGCTCCGACAAAAACAGCACCATCGATGACCATGGCGATAGAACAATTCTTAGAACTCGAAAACAAAAAAAACAAAAAAAAATAAATCTTGTTCACGCGCCATACTACGATTTGCGTAAAGCAATTTTGTAACGTAAATGCTTGATGTGTATGACACAACAACAATTTCCAAAACACGAACGCTTGCATGAAAACAAAGCTATTACAACGCTCTTTGAGCAAGGTAATAGTTTTTTTATTTATCCCTTTAAAGTTTTTGTTCGCGAAAACAAAAATGCTGAAAAACCAACTTTACGCCTATTGATCTCCATTTCAAAAAAACGCTTCAAACGCGCCGTATTACGAAACCGAATAAAAAGATTGACTCGCGAGGGCTGGCGACAAAATAAGCATACACTTTTGAGCGTTTGTACCGTAAAAGAAAGCACTATTGATGTGGCACTGATTTATACAGCAACACAATTACATTCTTTCAAAGAAATACAAAAAAAAATAACCGTAATTTTAAGGCAAATTACAGAACAATATGAAATTTCTGAAAAAAATACCGACTGAGGTTCTTGTCTTTTTTATCAGAATCTACCAATACACACTTTCGCCTTTTTTGGGTCGCTCATGCCGCTATGTACCTACCTGTTCGACTTATGCGATCGAAGCACTACGCAAACATGGATTCTTTCGTGGGAGCTGGCTCTTGGTCAAAAGAATTGTTTCGTGTAACCCTTGGGGCGGAAGCGGTTACGACCCTGTACCCTAAAAATGAAAATAGTAAAAAATGAAAAATAAAAAACTGATTCTACTTGTTATCGTCGCATTATTAGTTCCGCAAATAATTTTTGCACAACAGCAAAACAATTTCGAAATATCAAAAAGTGTTGATATTTACAATAGTTTATTCAAAGAGCTGAATATCAATTATGTAGATGATATTAATCCTGCTGAGCTGAACGAAACAGCGATTCATGCCATGTTAAAAAAATTAGATCCGTACACGGTTTTTGTTTCCGAATCGGAAATCGAAGATCTTAAATTACTCACAACGGGCGAATATGGTGGAATAGGCTCATTGATTCAGTATATCGACGGTCGCGTTACGATTAGCGAACCTTACGAAAATTTTCCGGCACATAAAGCAGGACTGCTTCCGGGTGATGCTTTCGTCGAAGTCAATGGCGTTGATGTGCGTTCGAAAAAATCGGACGAAGTCAGCGATTTGCTGAAAGGACAACCCGGTTCAAGCATTGAAGTAAAAATAGAACGCAAAGGATACGACAAACCAATCAGCAAAACACTTGTACGCGAGAAGATTAAAATCGACAACATTCCCTATCACACCGTTTTCGACAATGAAATCGGCTACATCTGTTTGTCAGGTTTCACACAAAGAGCGTCGATCGAACTCAAAGAGATTTTTGTTCAAATGAAAAAAAATCACAATTTGAAAGGTCTGATTATCGACCTTCGCGGCAACGGCGGCGGTTTGATGAACGAAGCGGTTGACATTACCGGATTATTTGTCGATAAAGGCGAACTCATCGTAACAACCAAAGGAAAAAACACCGACCGAACTTCGATTCACCGCACAAAAGACAATCCGGTCGACAAAGAAATTCCGTTAGTGGTATTAGTAAATCAATCAAGTGCTTCATCGAGCGAAATTGTAGCCGGTGCCTTGCAAGATATGGACAGAGCTGTGATTATTGGTAATCGAACTTTTGGTAAAGGATTGGTACAAAACATTTTACCATTGAACTACAACACACAGCTGAAAATAACCATTGCAAAATATTACATTCCGAGCGGTCGGTGCATTCAAGAAATCGATTATTTGCATCACGATACCATCGCAAAAACAGACACGACAAAAATATCGGGTGTTTTTAAAACACGCAATGGGCGTACCGTTTACGACGGAAAAGGAATTGCGCCTGATGTGAAAGTCGAACCACTTGATTTTTCAATCATTACGGCGAATTTATACGCGAACAATCTGATTTTTAAATTTGCTAACGAATATGCGCGCAAACACGAAAAAATCGATTCGGCAACAGTCTTCGAAATCGACGATCAAACATTCAACGAATTCGTTGATTTTGTCAAAGAATCGGGTTTTACTTACACGACCGAAAGCGAACGTATGATTGAAAAAATGCGAAAAATAGCCAAAGAAGAAGACTATTTGGAAGTCGTCGAACCACAACTCGAGTTGCTTGAAAAACAACTTATAGCACACAAAACGCAAGACATTATCAAGCATCGCAAAGAAATTGAAGAAATTCTGATGCTCGAAATCGTTGGTCGTTATTATTATCAGAAAGGAAAAATTATCGCTTCGTTGCGAAACGATCCGGATCTCAACAAAGCTTTTGAAATCATTTTAGACCAAAAACAATACAACAATATACTGACAAACAACAAATAAAACTTCTTTCGAAAAAATAGAAGTATTGAAAACTCTGATTAAAAATATTGAATCGTGGGCATATTTTGTAACGCTGTCTTTGTTGGCGATGAGCCTTCCGTTGTCGCGTTTTATGATCAGTGTTTCGCAGTTTACATTACTTGGCGTATGGCTTCTTTCGGGAATTGACTACGAAAAAATTAATGAGACGTACACATCTAAAGTTTTTTTTAAAAGTACTGGTTTGTTTTTTGCTTTATTGGGCAAAAATTTTGTCAAAAAAATGCGTCTTTTTTTTCAGAATCGCGTGGCTGTCATTTTGGTTTCGCTTTATGTGATGCATCTGATTGGTTTAATTTATACTAGTGATTTCAACTATGCTTTGAAAGATTTACGTGTCAAACTTCCAATTTTGTTGCTCCCGATTGTAATGTGTACGACCAAACGACTGAATAAAAAAGAAATGCAAGGTTTGTTGGCTTTATTTGTGTTGTCGATTTTTGTAGCCACAGGATTTAGTTTTTACACCTATTTAGAAGGTAATTTTAGCGATGTACGACAATTGTCTCCTTTTATTTATCCCATCCGCTTTGCACTATTGATTGTACTTTCTATTTTTATTTTAGGTTATTTTCTTGTTCAAAAAAACAAGCGATTTGTAGAACGATTAGGTGTCTTTATATTAATGTGTTGGATGTTTTTTATTTTAACCATCTTAGAATCAATGAACGGAATCATTTCAACACTTTTCATAGGTTATGTTTTGCTTATTTATTTCACATTTTCGAGTAAAAGAAAAGGACAAAAGAAAATGGCTTTGGGAGCTATAATTATTGCTTTCCCCTTTGCCATAGCAAGCTACTTTGCATACATCGTTCACGATTTAAATAAAGTCGAAAAAGTAGATTTTTCAGTGTTCGACAAAACAACACCATACGGAAACCTTTATTGTCATGATACTGTTTGTTACGCAATTGAAGACGGAAAATATACAGGACTCTATATTTCGCCAAAAGAACTTCCTGATGCCTGGGCAAAAAGAAGCACGATGCCCGTTTCGGGAAAAGATGAGAAAAATCAGCCATTGCAAGCAACCCTGATTCGTTACTTAGCATCGAAAAATCTGCGAAAAGATGCCGATGGCGTAGCCGCACTGACAGATAAAGATATAAGAAACATTGAACGCGGCATTGCAAACGTAAATTATATCGAAAAACCAGGAATACGAACCCGATTATCAAAAATGATGCTCGGCTATCAGAATATCAAAAGAAGTCATGATCCGAACGGAAGCTCGTCGATGCAACGAATCGAGTACACCAAAACTTCTTGCTATATCATCAAAAAAAATCCGATTTTCGGAATCGGGACAGGCGATATTCCAAATGCATACAAACAAGCATACGAAGAAACAAATTCACCACTGAAAGAAAGATTCAGACTCCGAGCGCACAACCAATACTTATCTATTACCGTTGGATTTGGCATTGTCGGATTCTGTTGGTTTTTAGTTATTTTGCTCTATCCATACTTTTCGGACAAAAAATACCGTACTTATTTTTATAGCGTCTTTATGCTATTGATTTTATTGTCAATGCTCAGCGAAGATACTATCGAATCACAAGATGGCGTTACATTGTACGCTTTTTTTAACGCGTTGTTTTTATTTGCCTTTCCGCTGATTAAAAAAGAAAGCAAAAAATAATTTGTACTTTTGTTGAGTTCAAGCACAAACAAGATGCAAAACAAACAACTCGTACTTTCATATCAGATTTTTGAATTATCAGAACTTTCGCAATCCGATTGCGAACTTTTAACACGCGCACGTGAGGTTGCAAAAAACGCATACGCTCCATACTCCCACTTCAAAGTTGGTGCTGCTGTTTTGTTAGAAAATTCGGAAATAGTTGTAGGTTGCAATCAAGAAAATGCGGCTTATCCGAGTGGTTTGTGCGCCGAGCGGATTGCACTTTTTAGCGCATACGCGCAATTCCCGATGATACCGGTCGATACAATTGCAATTACGGCTATAGGAAATAAATCGGTAATCGAAGAGCCAATATCGCCCTGCGGAAGTTGTCGGCAAGTAATTACTGAATTTGAAAGCATTTCGAAACGCCCGATTCGCATACTCATGCAAGGCGAAAAAGGTGCAATTATGTGCATTGATGGTGCAAGCACAATGCTGCCGTTTATGTTTGCCGAAGACGTTTTGAAACGCTATACGAAAGAATAATTTCTACGTTTTAAAGGTAATGTAAAGATTGGCAAAAAAATTCCAAAAAGTTACAATAGCTATCGCGCATACCTTGCTAAAATAAAAGTTCCATTTTAACTTTTCGGACAAGAGATAAACAATCAACGTATTCAAAATCAGTCCAATAATCGAAACAAAAATAAATTCAATATATTCGCCTGCAACATTGGGATTGTCGCTTTGAAATGTCCATATACGATTCAGAAAATAATTTGAAGTTGCTGCTATCAAAAATCCGATACCATTGCTGACGTATTTCGGAATACGAATGATTTCTTTACATAAGTATGTGATTCCAAAGTCGATAATGAATCCGGAAAAACCGACCATGCCAAATTTTAAGAATTTATGAATAAACTCAGTTGAAAGATTCAAAAAAAGAAGCATCATCTTGCTTATCATGCTACAAATTTACAATAATAACCAATGGCTCCTCTTTACGAAGAATATCGACTGAAATGCAATCGCCCGATTTGAATTGTTTCATGCGATCCATATAATCATAAATATTAGAAATGCTCATTCCATTGATCGCCGTAATTTTGTCGCCTTTCAGAATTCCGGCACGTTCGGCTGCTTTTCCTTTCGAAACACCGCCAACACCCAAACCGTTGTTTCCCGAATCGGAAAAATCGGGCATGATACCAAGTGTTATTTTCAGGTTTGCGTGCGTACTTTGATTGGTTGGTCCGGCTTCTTGAAACGTAAGTTGTTTTCCGTTTGTTAATTCGATAAGAAGATCTTCTGTAAAATTGATAATTTCGAGCATGCCATCGTAATTAATTTTATCCCAAGTGTCATTTGGCGTGTGGTAATCAGTATGTGCACCGGTAGAAATATAAAATACCGGAATGTTTTCGGCATAAAACGAAGCGTGGTCAGAAGGTCCGTATCCTTCAGGAGAAAATGCCAACGAAAGATCGTGATTTTTTCCAATTTTTTCCAATAAAACTTCGCTTTCAACAGCTGTTCCGCTTCCGCCAATAGTGATTGTTTTTTTATCGTTTAAACGACCAATCATGTCAAAATTAATCATCGCTTTGATGTTCATGCTGTCGTGCAAAGCTTGTTGAACAAAATATTTCGAACCTAAAAGTCCGACTTCTTCAGATCCAAAAGCGACGAAGATAATGCTTCGTTTCGGTTGCGATTTCGACCAAGCAAAACGTCTTCCCAATTCAATCATCCCGACTACGCCTGAAGCGTTGTCATCGGCACCATAATGTATCGCTACGGTATCAGGCGTTCGCGATCCGCTGCCAGTCCCACCATATCCAAGATGGTCGTAATGCGCACCAACAACGATAAATTCGTTTTTCAATTTTGGATCGTCGCCGGCAAGAATTCCGACAACATTCGATGTTGACGTGTTTATTTTAACAATTTCGGTCAAAGCCGTAATCTGTGGGAGTAAAACATCAACATGGTTTTCCAAAGTAATTAATGTTTCGAGCGAGTCGGTAGTAAATTCTCCGGTAAACAAATAATTATCAGCCCATTGACGTGTCAGATTGATAACCGGAATCCCGACATTTGCATGTGTGTGCTCAAAATGAAGCGAGGACAATTCGTCGTGTCTGTTGTTTGCTGCTGTGTTTACAACAACAACTCCCAAAGCACCTTTATCTCGTGCCGTCAGTGCTTTACTTCGAATTTCGGGAAAAGAAATTTGTGCTGTTGTGTCTTTTATTACCGGATTCGCATCAAGCATGACAACCCATTTGTCTTTTACGTTTTTTCCGGCATAATCGTTTCTCGAGAAATTTTCCGTGTCAATCACCAAACCAAATCCAATGAAAACACCTTCGGCTGTTACTTGTTTATTTCCGCTAAAAGCATAAACTGTAAAATCGGTATCACAAATGGCACTTTGATTACCTACTCGAAAAAATACATTTTCGCCGAGTTTAATCGAAGTTGTAAGGTCGAACAATTGTAAACCACTTGGATCGATGAATGTCAGATCGTATTGTTCGAAAATATTTCGAATGTAATCTCTTGTCAACGAATCGCCTTTGCTACCAATAGCACGTCCTTCAAGCATATCGGAAGCCAGATATTGCATTTGTTTCTCAATAATGTCGGTTTCGCGAATATTCGTTTGAGCCGAGGCAAAACAAACAGAAATAATAAAGTATAAAAAAACAAAAAGTTTGCAATTCATGTGATGATTTTATGCAAAATTTGACTAAATAAGGGACAACTAAATTAGAGAAACAGCACTATTTTTAGGTTGCTTGAGAAGCAAGTTCGGCTTCGATACTGAGTAAAAAAGCACGTGTTTTATTTAAAGTTCCAAGCAGTAAAATAGCTTCTTCGATTTCGTCGAAACGTTCTTTAAGTGCTTCTTTAGCACCTTGAAGCGTGTATCCTTTTACTTTGACCAAGTTGTAAATCATGTGAAGATAACGTACATCACGTTCGGTAAAAAGACGATTTCCTTTCTTGTTTTTTCTGGGGCGTAATACGTTAAATTCTTTTTCCCAGAAACGAATAAGTGAAGTGTTGACGTTAAACATTTCAGCTACTTCGCCAATACTATAATAAATCTTCAGATTTTTATCTTTTTTCAGCATTTTTATTAATCCATCGTTTGTGAAGGTAAGGTAGAAAGTTCCAATATCAATTCGTATTCTTCAGGTGTTAAATCATTGAAAAAGAAATGTATAGGATTGACTGCGCGTCCATTTTTGCGTACCTCGTAATGCAAGTGAGGTGCTGTTGATTTTCCGGTATTGCCAACTCTGCCAATTAGTTGTCCTCGTTTAACTTTTTGTCCTTTTTTTACTTCAAATTTTTGAAGATGTGCATAAACTGTTTTATAACCAAATCCGTGGTCGATAACAATTTTATTGCCATGCCCCCAGCGCGCTTTGTCAACGTCAACAATTGTTCCGTCGCCCGTAGCATATATTTCAGTACCCAAAGGAGCTGAAAAATCGATACCGCTGTGGAGTTTTTTTACCTTATAAAAAGGATCGGTACGCATCCCGAAATGAGACGAAATACGATTGATATCGGCATTGTTTACCGGCTGAATAGCAGGGATGCTGCTAAGCATTTCGGATTTGTTGCGTGCCATTTCAAAAACTTCATCAAACGATTTTGATTGCACATATAGCTGACTTGCAATCTGATCGAGTTGTTTGGTGAGTGTAATTATATTTTCCGAATTGGCATAACCTAACAAATTTTGATAACGATCGACACCGCCATAACCGGCTTTACGAACTGTTGGAGAAATAGGTTCGGCTTCGAAAATAACACGATAAATATTGTCATCGCGCTTTTGCATATCGCTCAACAAATCATTCATTATCGCTATTCTATCCGAAAGAATCTGATGTTGTAGTTTGAGGTATTCGATTTCGCGGCTTTGCATGCGCTCTTTTGGAGATCCAAAAAAATTATAGATAATAACGACGAATACAAGGGCAAAAGCTCCCGTAGAAAGAATGTAAAAAAACGATTGAAACATCCGTTTCCGAAAATTCACTTTGTATTTTTCGTACGAAAGCGTTTCTTTATTAAAAATATATTTGGGTTTAGCCATTAAAATTTAGAATTTTAGCCATAGTAATGGCGCATCTATTGCTACAAAATTAATAAATTAACGTAACTTTGCAAACTTTTATTTTACAACCATCTAACACAAAATTGTTAATACGTGAGATTTATGAATGCTTCTGAAATCCGAAATTGCTTTTTGAATTTTTTTCGTGAAAAACAGCATCAAATAGTACCATCGGCACCAATCGTAGTGAAAAATGACCCTACACTGATGTTTACCAATGCAGGAATGAATCAGTTTAAAGATATTTTTTTAGGAAATACACCGGCAAAATTCAAACGTGTAGCCGATACGCAAAAATGCTTACGCGTTTCGGGAAAACATAACGATTTGGAAGAAGTAGGACGCGATACCTATCATCACACCATGTTTGAGATGTTAGGAAACTGGTCTTTTGGCGATTATTTTAAAAAAGAAGCAATCGCTTGGGCATGGGAATTTCTGACGGAAGTGGTAAAAATTGACACATCACGGATTTATGTAACCGTATTTGAAGGCGATGAGGCTGATGGATTGAGTTTCGATTCGGAGGCTTACAATGCTTGGTGTGAATATATTGATAAAGAGCGAATTATAAACGGAAAAAAGAAAGATAACTTTTGGGAAATGGGCGATACCGGTCCTTGTGGACCTTGCTCTGAAGTGCATGTAGATATTCGCAACGATTCGGAGCGGTCGAAAATCAATGGTGCTTCGTTGGTAAATAAAGACCATCCCGAGGTAATCGAAATATGGAACCTTGTTTTTATTGAGTTCAATCGCCAAGCAAATGGATCGCTCGTAAAACTCCCGTCGCAACATGTCGATACCGGAATGGGATTCGAACGCCTTACAATGGTGCTTCAGGAAAAAAAATCGAATTACGATACCGATATTTTTCAACCACTTATTCAAGAAATAGCACATTTGTCGGGCAAAAAATATGGTGTAGACGAACCAACAGACATTGCGATGCGTGTGGTTGCCGACCATTTACGTGCTGTGAGTTTTACAATTGCCGACGGACAACTTCCTTCGAATAATGGTGCCGGATATGTGATTCGCCGTATTTTGCGACGTGCTGTACGTTACGGATTTACTTTTTTAGGATTTGAAGAACCATTTGTTTACAAATTACTACCTGTTTTAGTGAACCAAATGGCTGAAACATTTCCTGAAATGAAAAGTCGGCAAGAATTGGTGTCGAAAGTGATTTTTGAAGAGGAAAATTCGTTTTTACGGACATTATCGCAAGGAATTAAACGATTCGAAAACTATATTACTCAAAATAAAACACAGTGCACAGTTGACGGAGATTTTGCTTTCGAACTTTTTGATACATTCGGTTTTCCGATCGATTTGACCAATTTGATGGCTCAGGAAAAAGGACTCGAAGTCGATATGGAAGGCTTTGCGACAAAACTCGAAGAACAAAAAAACAGATCGCGAAAAGCCGCCGAAACAGCTGCAGGCGACTGGGTTATCATGCGTTCGGAAGCCGCGCAAACACGATTTGTGGGTTACACCGATTTAGAAACGGAAGCAAAAATTGTTCGATTTAGAGAAGTCGTTTCGAAAAAGAAAAAACATTATGAAATCGTACTTGATTGCACGCCGTTTTTTGCCGAATCGGGCGGACAGGCAGGTGATAGCGGAATTTTAATGTCGGATTCGGAAACAATTCAGATAACGAATACCGTTAAGGAAAACAATCTGATTGTTCACATCGTTGAACAACTGCCGCAATATCCGGAATCAATATTCAAAGCAATTGTTGATTTGGGAAAACGCATCAACACAACAAATAATCATAGTGCAACACATTTGATGCATGCTGCTTTACGTCAGGTACTTGGCGTACACGTCGAACAAAAAGGTTCGCAAGTCGATGACCAACGCTTGCGTTTTGACTTCAACCATTTTTCGAAAATGACTAAAGAAGAAATTCGTGCGGTAGAACAAATTGTAAACCGAAAAATTCGCCAAAATATCATTAACGAAACGGCGATTGACATTCCGATTGAAGAAGCAAAAGCAATGGGAGCCATGGCTCTTTTCGGTGAAAAATATGAAGACAAAGTGCGCGTTGTTGCTTTCGACAAGGAATATTCGATAGAACTTTGTGGCGGAACACATGTAGCATCAACAGGATCGATAGGCATGTTCAAAATCATTTCCGAAGGCGCAATAGCAGCTGGAGTTCGTCGTATCGAAGCCATTACAGGCGAAGCGGTAGAAACATTTTTAAACGAAAATATAGACCAACTTCAAAAAATCAAAGAAATTGTAAAAAGCACGACCGATACGGTAAAAGCTGTTGAAACATTGTTTGAACAAAATCTACAAAATCAGAAAAAAATAGAGGTGTTTCAACTTGAAAAAGCACGAACTATAGCCGAAAATTTGCTCAAAAAAGCAACGAATCACAATGGTTATCAACTGATCGAATCGGTGATACAAGGCGATATGGAACAGTTGCGAACAGTAGCATTGAATATTCGCCAGCTAAACAATCGATGCATAGCAGTATTAGGTAGCGAGCAAGATGCTAAACCGGTTTTGTGTTTGTTGTTACCCGAAACATTTTGCAAAGAAAAAGGACTTGATGCAGCGCAAATTGTTCGTGAAGCAGCACGTGAAATTCAAGGTGGCGGCGGTGGACAACCGACCCTAGCCACAGCAGGAGGTCGGAATGTAGATGGACTTCAAAAAGCACTTCAGAAAATTAAAGACCGCTTGTAATACAAGCCAAAAATGAAATAATTAAAAGGGTTAAAAAAGAGAGATTTAAGAATGGTTAAAAAAAAACTATTCTTAAATGTTGTAGGCGACAATATAATTTTTATTTTTACACGTGAGGAAATGTGTTTATTATCATCGTAAGATTATGAAGAAAAAAATAATACTTTTAGTTCTTTTTCTGTCCGTTATTTCTAACCTTGTCGGACAAGAAGAATGCTCTGATTATGAGCTACAAAACTTTTCTGTTTTAAGCGAAGTGCAGTCATATATCGACGATGCGAAAGGGTGGTCGATACAAGATAACGGAAAATGGGCTTATGGAACAAACTTGATTCCATATACCG
This sequence comes from Lentimicrobiaceae bacterium, assembly GCA_031262365.1. GTDB lineage: Bacteria > Bacteroidota > Bacteroidia > Bacteroidales > F082 > JAISHW01. The sequence goes on along the minus strand of JAISHW010000047.1, from coordinate 11,735 downwards.
ATAGCAGAACAAATTTGACGCGACTCCCGCAAGTAGCAGCACTTGGACAAGATAATTTTATCATCCTCGAACTGCGAAAAGTAATGATTGAAGAAAAACAATACAATGTATTGATAAAAAAATATCGCGACGGCGAATATGAATTTCCTTTCTTAGCCAGCGGTTGGGAAAGCTATAACTCGCTGGAATTTTGGGTTTTCAAAAGCGAAAAACTTATCGAAATACTACCCGATGAAGTTCCTTTTAACGTTATGTATTTGGTTGACCTTGAGATATTTTGTTATGGCGAAATCAAAAATTACGACAGAATACCTTACACAAGTAGCCGATTTAAAAATAATGCTACGGGAGTTATCGAAAGTGTACCTGCCATAAAAAGCAGAGGATATGTCGATGATTTGATTGTCAGAAAGATAGAGCAAGTGAAAACGGGAAAAATAATTAACGATGGCAATATGATTTTTGCTGTTTTCCCGATTAAAGTTGACGACCAGGAAGCCGTTCATTTTAAATTTGTTAAGACATACCGCAACGAAACACTTTTGAAAATGCAAACTTCGCCGGATAACTGGACACATTTGTTCGATTACGAATTTTATGAAGTTACATATTCCGTATTCGAAGATTTTATTAAAGGAAGTCGCCAATATTATGTGGATACAGAAGCGGAAACAGAATACTTGTCATATTACAATTGGGGCATGTTGCGTTACCAAATAGGTGATTATTTAGGTGCTATTGAGGCATTTACAAACGCTATTAAAGCAGATCCGAACGCTGCTGATTATTTGATTTATTCGCATCGCGGCTTATCAAATAATAAAGCAGGAAAATATGCCGATGCTGCGAGAGATTTTACGAAAGCAATTGAATTACAACCGAATAATATTACACAATATTCGGATTGGGTAAAGAGCTACTATAACAGAGGCGTAGCAAACTATAACAGAAACGAGATGCAACAAGCATGCAGAGATTGGCATCAAGCATACGATCTTGGTTTTGGTACGGCAGGCGACCAGTTAAAAAAATATTGTGATAAATACGAATAATTGAAATAAAGATTATGATGAAAAAATTTTTATTCAAATCAAGTTTCATAATGCTGTTTTTTGTATTATCGTACAACATAACAGCGCAAGTAACTTATTCGACCAATAGAAAAGATGTAACAAACCGGCACTCGTGGCAAGCAGGTGCTTTAATTGGTTTCGGACAATATTACGGCGATATAAGTAATAAAAACTTTTTAAGAAAAATAGGTAACGAAAGCCGTTTTGCCGGAAGCCTTTATGGTCGTAGAATATTTAGCGAAAAAATTGGTGTCGGATTACGTTTGGATTATGGTAGTTATTATAGCGAAAAAGACAGAAACACACGTAACGAGCAAATAAACCGTGGATTTAGTAGTAAAATAGTTGAAATAGGTCCTCACTTATACCTCAACTTTTCGAATCTTTTCTTTGACATAAGAGAACGTGTTGTAGATGTTTATGGTACAGCCGGAATTTCGTTTGTGTCGTGGAATACGAAAATCATAAACTCATTGACAGGAGATGTGCTTATTACGAACGATAATTTGAATAGATTAGAAAAATCGTATAACACGAAAGGAGCTGCAATGCCTTTTACGTTAGGCTTGGCATTTCGTATTTCACCGCTAATCCAGTTGAATTTAGAACAAAAATTAAACTTGGTTCTTTCGGACGATGTCGATTTTTGGGATGATGGTTTTTCGAGTGATATATTGACGACAACTCAAGTCGGAATTACATTTAATTTCGGACAACATAAAGCAAAAGAGACAAAGAAAACCGTAGAAGATCCTACAAAACCCTGTTCTCCAACACCAATCGGAGTAGCCAGCACGAGTGAAAGACCAAAACCTAAAACAGTAACCTATTCTAAATCAACAATTCCAACGACAACAATATCAGGTCAGGTTGCACCTTCGAATGTTGTCGGATTAGAATTTCGCGTTCAGGTATTGGCTTTGAGTAAACCGACAAAAAACATCACGGAATTTTTCAAGTCGCGTGTACACTTCGATTATCCGATTATTGAAAATCACTACAATGGTTTATACCGCTATTCGACAGGAAGTTTTAGAACAATTGCCGAGGCGGAAGTTCATGCACAAAAAATGCGTCAACAAGGAATACACGATGCTTTTGTTGTTGCTTATCGCGACAATCAACGCGTGGTGATTACATCTGAGATGAAGTAATTTTTCTGATAAAAAGAATTTAGGGGGACTTCTAAAAATTTCAATATCAAGACTTGCGACTGAAACAAAAGCGGAGTTTACTAACGTAAATGAGCATTTTGTTGAAGAAGCGTAACGCAGAGATTGGGATTTTTAGAAGATCCCGTTACTTACTAAAAACAAATTGAATAATATTTGCTCCCATTCGGAGTGCTTTTAAGCGAGTTTCTTCCGAATTGTTATGTACGATTTGGTCTTCCCATCCATCGCCAAGGTCGCTTTCATAGGTATATAAACACACCAACTTTCCTTCGTAAAACAATCCGAAAGCTTGAGCCGGTTTCCCATCGTGTTCGTGAATTTTTGGAATGCCATTAGGAAATGAAAATGGCTGTTGAAACAACGGATGCGATGCGGGAAGTTCGATAAAATCCAGTTCCGGAAATACGTTTTTCATCTGTTTTCGAATGTAAATATCCATTCCGTAATTGTCGTCGATGTGTAAAAATCCTCCGGATATCAAATAGTTACGCAAATTTTTTGCTTCAAAATCGTCGAAAACAACATTGCCGTGTCCGGTTATATGTACAAATGGATAGTTGAAAATTTCGGGACTCGAAGGTGCTACTGTTGCAATCTGACTGCTGAGGTTTGTGCCGAGCTGTGCATTGCAAAACGACACCAAATTCGGAAGCGATGTTGGGTTACTGTACCAGTCGCCTCCGCCACGGTATTTCAGTAATGCGAGTTGAATGTTTTGTTGTGCCCTTACCGAAATAAGGAAAAATAAACAAGCACACAGAATAAAAAATCGTTTCATAGTTATCTTGTAATTTTTGCTTTAAACGTTTTGTAGTTGCCTGCCGGCGTTCTTTCTGTCATCTTATAAAATGCTTTTTATTCGTTTGTTTTTGATTAATATTCTAAAATAGGGGCATTTACCATCTATTGATAAGTCTTTATCATCGTTTCCTTTTCTGAATTTAATTAGTTCAAATTGGTCAGGGTTAAATTTATGTAGGAATGTAATTGGAACTCCTATGTGTCCATCATAGTCAAACGGAATGTTTTCTGTTTTGTCAACGTTTATGCCGTCATAATTGTTCATAGTTGTACTCAAAATCATCGCTTTTTTTTGTTAATCAAATATTTTTTACTTTTATTTTCAAATTCTTTTTCTATTTAATTTTTTTAGATAGTACCTTCTTTGTCCAATCAAATAACAGTCAAATAACAGTGAATTGATAATCAGTTGTTTATATCTATATTTCTTCGCTTAGTCAAATAACCGTCAAATAAGATTTTCTTGTTGCAGTCACATAAGCAACATATAAAAAATATTTGATTATCATGGAGTTAGACATAGATACCATTCGCTTAATCACATAACCATCACATAAGATTTTAAGCCCAGACAGGAATGTATTGTGCATATTTTTTAGAAGTGCTTTCTTCGTTGTAATTTTTAATAAGGTGTTCCTTTATGGTTTCTGCAATGATACGTGAGGCAATGGAAGAATTTTCCTGCGAAATTTCCAGCCGTTTGCGTAGCGTTTCATTTGTCATTTTATTACCGGTAACATACATCAAACAGCAATGTTGATAACAGGCGCGAATTTTGTCTTCGCGATTCATTTGCCGCATCGTTTTCGGGGCAAACATAGTAACGCGAGTAAAATCGTTGTCTTCGGTAAAATCAGGCGCGGGCAATTGGTATAATTCACACTGCTCAATTGCTCTATCCACGCCGCTGCCTCGTTCTTCGCAAAAGTTCATACGGCGCATCATCGCGGCAAGTTGTTCGTTGCGGCTACGCGGAGCATGGTCAATAAAGCGCAGCGTATCAATGAGCGGTTTACCCGGATTAGTTATCTCTATTCTGGTTTTAAAAATTTCTACCATCGGCGAAGTTCCGCCAACAGAAAAATCTTGGTGTATCAACGCATTAGCCACAAATTCACGAATAGCAATAGGCGGATACATGGGAGTCTCTACTCTTAATGCATCGCCAATTTTTTCATTTACCGGCAACTGTGAATTAATAAATCTACCACCTCCTGAAACCCAACAGCATAGCCTTTGACACCTAATTGTTCTTTTGTTGCATTAATGCGGCTGTTGTCTTTGTATGAAATAACACGCATCGCCTTGCGTGAAAGATTGCTGAAATAGTTCAGGTTGGTAGCAAAAAGAATTGCCCCTAAATTGGTTATATCGTAACTTGCTCCGCGCTTGTGAATAATTTTTTCTTCCGCAAGTTTTTCTAATATGCCTGCTTTGTTTTCCGGCAACGGCATTTTCAACAACCGGAAAACGGCAGGATAATCAATGTATTGCAGCACTTCGTCGGCAGTAATTCCAGAAATCGCGATTTTTGTTTCAAATGTACTGTTGTGGGTATTTTGCCAGATTTTACGCTCACGTTCGGGGTGTTCGGCAAGATTTTTCTTGTATGAACCCACCCGAATCCATGCCGTGCCTTTAAATTTGACAGGTGTATTGCCCGCTGAATCTATAATGAAAAGCACAATGCGCTTGTTGTTTATTGTTATTTCGTTGATTGTGAAATCAATGCGTGGCGAGAGTTGCGTAGCAATCCAGTTTTCTATTTCCTGATTTCCGATTTTTTGACGCTTGGGTTGAAAGGCGGTTCCTACAATGGCGTGAGTTTTGTCGTTTAACCCGAAAGCCAAATAACCTTTCGACTGACCCATATACGCGGCCCCGTTAGCCAAAGCAGAAATATACGCGCCAATTTCTTCAGGATTGGCGTTGTTTTCCTTTATTTCAACCCACTCGCTCTCTTTTGGCGATGCCTGAATGTCGGCAATAATCGTTTTGATTTCCTGTTCGTTCATAATTTTTTCCTTATTATCTGCAAATTTACACTTCCCCTCTCTTTTCCACCGCTTCCTTTGTTTTCTCTATACGTTTGCTGTTCATTTTACTGCATCTTGAGATTAGGAAATACCGTTACTTTCTAAATGTTGATATTCTAATGCCTTTTTTCTCATTCTTATAATCACTAATATATTCTATATCCTTTAATATCTTTGCAAAATTAGCATTTGTAGTTCTATCTGGGAGCGTTGGTCTTTTCCCTTTCTCCGCTATATCTGAATATGGTTCAGGAAAAGATTGTAAAATTGCTGTAATATCTCGCGTTTCAAAAATGGAGTTGATATTGTTGAATAATGCAACTTTATCCTCTATATTCAACTTACTTTTTGTCAAAATCGCTTTTTTTACTTCTTTGCTGACATTGAATGAGTTTTGCTCCAATAGAATGTTTCCAATTAAATCCAAAATATCACTATCTGCGATTATATCTGTGTCGCCATAATAATTAAGTATTTCTTCTTTTGATTTATAAGGTAATACAGACGATTTTAATAATGAGTAAATATCTTCTTCGTCAAATGCCAAGCTGTTAATTACTTCTGATAATTCCCCATACCTTTTTTCTATTAAAAATATATGTAAATCATCAAAATTTTCCGCCAGCTTAGAATAATTTTTTTCAGTTAATTTCAATTTGTTTTTATCAATCAATATCTTGGTCTTCTCTTTCGACAGATTTTCAATATTCAAAGACGAGTAGATATATGGAACAGAATTTAGTATTAAAGTATAAGACTCATTTTTAATTTTGTAATTTAACAAAAGTGCTTCTAAAAATTTATAAACAGTTTCTTTATCCGGTTTTTCTGTTTCAATTTGAAGTTTTGAAAGAACTTCTGCATTTTCTTCGTTATTCAAAAACTCTAAGACTGGTTTAGAAATGGTATTTCCATCACGAACAAAGCGTTCAATAATGTTTTTCCAATTAGGTTGTAATTTTGAATGTATCAACAAAAAATCTTCTGTACCTTTTACATCTACACGGCATAAATCCGATACTTTTGTTTCTGTCCTTTGAATAATTTTTTCTCTATAATCCCTTAATTTGTTGTTGTTTAATAAATTGATCAAACATTCTTCATCTTCTTTCGTGTTTGTTTCTAATTTTAAATACACATTGGAAACATAGTCATATATATTTTCTTCAATATATTTTATTAAAACAGCACACCTTGAATTTTTAATTGCATAATAATTTCTCGTATCAAAATCAACTTGATTAAAATTTTCTTTCACTTGAATCATCTTAGTCAACATTACTGGATTTATTTGATAATGATTGTTTTGATAGATATAATTAAGTAATTCATCGGGGGTATCTGCTATTGATAAATCTTCAAATTTTATGTCAAGTGCTTTTAATATTTCTTTTATTTTTTCTTCACCGGTAATGATAGAACAAAAGTCCTTTCGCTGCGAAATATGCTGTTTTAAATTAGACTCGTCTGATATTGCTTTTATATCTATTGTGTCTGCATTTTCAATAATTAACTTAAAATAATGGTTTGATTTTTGTTCATCTTTGGAATAATTAGACGACTGCTGTAAATAGTGCCAGATATTATTCCATGAATGACACAATGCTTTAATAAAGGCAGATATATTTATCCCATCGTTAATAAATTCATCTATAAATCGAAGAGAAATATCTGATTCATTACTTAACAAGATAAAAATCGCCTCCTTTTGTTTTTCGTAGCCATTATTACTCACAACAAAATCAACAAGTTTATAGTTAAGTATATGCTCTTTACCAAAATCTACAATATTTATCTTTCTTATCAGGTTTGCAATATGGTCAAGATTGTAATTGAAAACTGTGTTTGTTTGCTCTTTTACATTTTGTAAAAATGCATTATCGTGTTTCGACAAACTGCCTTCGTGGAATAGAGAAATGTAGTCTAAATATTCTTCGTCAATATAGCTATTACGCAACAAGATACTGATAAGTTTTTGTTTATTATCCGTTGTTTCTATTGTTACACTTTTATCAGACAATAATTTGCTGATTTTTTCATGACGTAAATCAATCTTCTTTTGCTCCAACGACATGATTTTTTGTTTTAGTTCTGATACTTTATCATTATTCCAATCATTAATCTGTTGCTCCCGTTCTTTGTATGTGTACTTGGAGTCAACTTGTTTTTCAATAGCTTGAAAAGCTATTGACTGCTGAGTTCTACTTTGGTAGTTGCCACCAAAATAGACATTATTACTTCCTATTAAATGCGGAAACGCATCATCTTCAAGTACTTGATCAAAAGTACAGTTCTTGCTATTTAGATAAAAGTAAGATATTGCATAAGTTGTATTGATTTGTTTAATATACTGTAAAACATACAATGATCTCAGTTCTTTTATATCTTTTATTTTTAACTCTTCCAACTGCGTTATTTCTTCTTTATATTTAGAAATTTCTTTATCTATTTCTTCGATTTGATGTTTTATATATTCTAATTTTTTGTTTATTGTATCGTATAATTCTCCTTCATAATTACTCAACTTGACAAAATCATAAGGGCAAATATTTTTATAAACAATCATTGCCAATAGTTTATTAGAATTAAGATTCTTGCCTATTAACTTTTTGTAAATCTGAAATTCGTTGATAATATTGAACAGCACACGCATTTCGTCTATAAACAGCGAAATATCATCAATCAGACTTTCCGATACATTGGCATCAATTTCCTTAAATTCTTTCAAAAGAATTTCATTCGAGTTTGAGGCATTTATGACAGGGATTATAGGAATGATAAAATCAAAGAATTTTGTACGGTCTTTGTCTGTAAACATATTATCTCGAACCGCATAAATAAAGACAACATTTTTATTTATTTTCTTGGAATTATTGATAAGCAAATTGACCTCTCGGAGTTTGGTAAAAATTTCGGTTTCTTCAAAGCGGTCTAAGTCTTCAATAATTACAACATTGTATTTTGTAACTTCAAAAAAATAGAGTATTTCTTCTATGTTGTGGTTAAGAACCGATTTGTTTATTTCAGAGTTAATTTCTATTTCAGCATCCTTTATATTTAACTTGCTTATTTTTAGATTATGTAATATCCTTACGGATTTATAAGCAATACAAAATAGCCCTACAATACTGAAAACTAATGCTATGTAATGAATAACTGTTTCAATCGTTTCAGATATTGATGTTTTTGGCAGAATATCATTTAATATTTGTGGATTAAAAAGAAGTACAAATGAAATAATAAAAAAAACGCTACATAAAGCATAGACAAATAATTTACATGTAGAAAAACTTGCAATTCTTTTTAATCGAGAATCCGGTAAATTTGCGTCTTTCTCTTTGTAAAATAGTTGCTGTAGAATGCTGAGTTCTATCAGTCGTTGTAAATTCTCTCCTTCTGTTTTGTTTTCTGGTTCCTTTTCTTTCTTGAATGTTGCCAAAGAGATATTTAAAAAATGGATGTTTTTATCTTTATTGTTTTTTTGAAATGTTTGAAGAATACTACTTTTTCCAGACCCGTAAGAACCTGTCAATGCGATATTTCTAATATTCTTTTCTTTCCGATTAGATAAAGCCCATTTCAAAGCATCGAAATAATGTTCTCCATTTTTTACACAGTCGTTAGGCGACAAAGAATGAAAAGGCAAGTCGCTTGCTTCTATCTTTGGCGATTTATTGAATAGTTTTTGTCTAAGCTTATTAATAAATTTAAAAAATCTTATTCCCATATTTCACATTTTTCTCGCAAAGTTACTAATTTTCACGAAATTACAATGGAATTATGAGTTTTTATTAACTACTGCATAAATTATTTCCTGACTTTGTTGCTGCGACGACACCCTACAGATTTTTTCAGAAATTTTGTTGAAAAAGTGGAGCGATAGACTTGTGTTTTGGCGTGAGTAACATTGTTTTGGTTAAGGTTTTATTGCTTTGCCGTAATAGCAACGGTTTTTGCTATGTCCAACACGTTATCTACACACAGGTTTATGCCGTTAAGTTTCAAAAATCATTTCGATTGTATCGAAAAAAAATCAGGCGGACTTTTGAGTAAAATCCCGCCTGATTTTTTTGATATATGCGTTTACCGAACAGTAATAATTTTTAGTATCCTAAAGCTGTTGTCCCTTGTTCAAAACGAATGTCTCGCGGAATGCCGGCACTGTTGATTTTGTCTAAGTCAGCTTGCAACGATGGTCGGATTTTCCCATTTTCGTTGTTGTATTGTTTTGCGAAGTCATATTTTCCCTCGCCTTCTATTTCGAGAATCAAAGCCGACCATTCTTTTAGGGCTTCGCGCGATTTGTCAAAGTCAATCAGGTATTTACCTGTTTCGGTGCGTGTGAAAGCACCTTTGTCTTCGAAAAAGTTGTATGCCATCATGTTTGCTTGTCCGTGTGCACTCGAAGCGCCAAAACGTACCGAACGTAAAATTCCGGCAATAAATGTTGCGTATGCGTCTTCTGCTGTACAATTGGTGATTTCGCCTTTTTCGACCAAATATTCAACCATGAACAAGCCTAAAATATCAGCTTTTGCTTCTTCCCAAGCACTGTATTGTTCTTTTAATGCTTCGCGAAGGTTGCCTTTTCCGTTGATCGTATTTTTAATTCCCAAACCATGAGCCACTTCGTGGAAGGTAACGTTTGAGAAAAACGCATCGAATTTAATGTTATCCAATTGCGATTCATCGATCATCATCGCTGCGATCGGCATGAGGATAATGTCGAATTTTGCTTTCATCGAATTTTTCAGTTGCAAACGACGTGCTCCTTTTTGCAGATGCACACGTTCGTCGTTCGGCAAGTTGATTGCAATGGTTTTGCTGCCCGAATTGCAATCGCCGCCATAATAAATAGCATCATACACATTCAAATCCGATTCCGAACCCGGAATTTCTTGTTTGAATTTCGGGTCGCAAGGCAAGTTTGTCTGAAGCTCGGGAAGCATTTTGGTAAATTTTTCCAGGTCGTTGCTCCATTTCTCATCTTTGACTAAAACAAACGCTTCGTAAGCCGTTTTGTAACCAAAAAGTCTGTCCTCGTAATTTTCGATAGGACCAACAACGAAGTCAATGCGACTGTCTTTCATATCCATCCAAGCCATATCGCTGGCAAAATAATCATCGGTTTTGAATGCTTCGACGCGCAATTGAAGGTAGTTTTTCAATCCTGCATCTTCGGCTAATTCGATGGCTTTTTCCATCAAAGCGATGGCTTTATCGAGGTGCATTTTGTAATAATCTTTGTACCAAACAACTTCCAACGCGCCGGCTTCGTTGCGAACGATTATAGTGTAAAGTCCGTCTTTATTCGGGTCGTCTAATTGTTCAAATTCTTCTTTTGTCATGTCGTGCGGATAGAAATTGGCACCGAGTGGTTTTTCGCCATAGCCCGGAACAAAAGGTTTCATGCCGTCTAAACGATCCCAAGGTCCGTAGTTGATGATTGCAAAATCTTTCATGCATGGATCTTCGATTTTGTCTAAATCAGCCTTATTACCGAAGGCTTGCATCCAGAAAAGTTCATCCATAATTTTGGCTACATCAATCAGAATTGGAAGTATCTGACGTTCTTTTTCGGTCAACACCGAAAGATCTGTTGTGAGTTTTACCGGCGCAAACTCGTCTACTTTTGTTTGCATTTCGGTAGCACACGTGCTTTTCTTTTCTTTTTGGGCTTCTGTATTGCCGCATCCCGACAAAATTACGGTTGTCAAGACCATCATTAAAGTTACTTTTTTCATTTTTTGTTCGTTTGTGTTGTGTTAAAGATTATACATTAGCACAAAAGTAATGAATTAAGCTAAAAACCAAATCAAAAAGATTAACGTAAGCACGTTCAACGCATTTAAATTTTTGAAAGTGGTCAATTTGCCTATTTCTCCTGCCCATAGCACTAACGAAGTAACGCCAATAAGAATTCCCCAGTCTTCGAGTTTCAATGGAACGACATTGAACATTCCGCCACCAAAGGTTACGATTATCCATTGACCTACAAGAATGATACCTGCTACGCCGATAAAACCTTTACTTTTACCCAACGATGAAAATGCCGATTTGCCGGTCATAAATGCTTTGGCATTAAACATATTCCAGAATTGAAGCATGACGAATATCGTAAAGAACAACGAAAGTTCGTAAGGTGAAAGTCCTGAACCTTTGCTAAAATCGAAGAAAGTTTTACAAAAATCCACAAGGTTGAATTGTGAAAGCGAAGTGATGTCTGTATGTTTGAAATATTGCAACAAGCCGAAAAGTAATAACACAAAGAAAACGCCAACGCCCAAAATGCTTTTTGCCATTCCTTTATTAATGATGTGGTCGGTCGTCTTGCGCGGTTTGTCATTCATTACTTTCGGATTAGGCGGAAGCGAAGCCAACGCCAAGGCTGCAAAAGTATCCATAATCAGGTTTACCCAAAGCATTTGCGTAACGGTGAGTGGCGATTCGGTTCCAAGAAACGCACCAATCAACACAATCAAACAGGCGGCGACATTGATTGTTAATTGGAACAAAATGAAGCGTTGAATATTTTGATACAACGAACGCCCCCACAAAACGGCACGGGAAATACTGCTGAACGAGTTATCCAAAATAGTAATATCGCTTGCTTCTTTGGCTACGGAAGTTCCATCGCCCATGGATAGCCC
>JAISHW010000020.1 GCA_031262365.1 Lentimicrobiaceae bacterium | reverse complement strand
GTTACTCAATGTGTTTTGTATCAATTTCTGCGTTTGTGCTTGATCTTTCAATGGAATAGTGGCACAGGTATAGGACACATTATTGTGCAAAACGAAAAAAACGAATAAATCACCGGAATAATCAATGCCGGTGTTCGTAGCATTTTTTACCAATGCGTGCAAAAGAGGAAATGTATTGAGTAATTCCTCGTCATGCAAGGCACTAATGCTGTCGAATTGTGCTTTTTCAATGAGCGATGCTATGTTAAAAGCCGCAATTACGGGCGATTTTGCTGGAATTAAAAGAGTATCTTTGCGTGATTGTGTACACGAGAAGCAAAAAATAATGCTCGTAAGCAACAAGAAAATGATTTTTTTCATTTGTACGAATTAGAAGTTTAAAAATAGAAATTAGGATTGCACCCAAACCCGACAAATATAGTATTTTTGCCGAATAAAATCAGAAAGCAATGAAATATTTACTTGTAGGCTTAGGAAATATAGGCGAGGAATACGAAAACACCCGCCATAATATAGGTTTCAATATTGTAGATGCTATAGCAAAAGCGCACAATGCCGTGTTCAAGCTCGATAGGCATGCTTCGGTTGCCGAATTGAAATACAAATCGCGTACTATTATATTGGTAAAACCCACAACGTACATGAATTTGAGCGGTAAAGCCGTGCAATATTGGTTGCAAAAAGAACATATTCCCATAGAAAATGTACTTATTCTGGTTGATGACCTTGCCCTTCCTTTTGAAACCATGCGCATGAAAGGAAAGGGGAGTGATGGTGGACACAATGGCTTGAAACACATTCAGGCAACATTGGGGCATGCTAATTATGCGCGTTTACGTTTTGGTATCGGCAACAATTTCTCAAAAGGGCAGCAAATAGATTTTGTGTTGGGAGAGTGGGATAGGAGCGAAAAAGAAAAATTACCCGCACTGATAGACAAAGCTAAAGAGGCTGCTTTATTATTTTGTACGCAGCCTTTGGAACGAGCCGTAGCGTTTACAAATCAAAACAACAAATAACGATTTACAAATATAAACAATAAAAAAAGCCATGCAATCATGGCTTTTTTTATGTTTTAACAATATACTTTTGTAAACAATTACATTTGTAACAGCGATACAAAATAAGGCTCTTGTATAATAGTATAATACTCATAAAATCAGATTATTATACTTCTTTAATTATAATTTACTTTAAATTAAATTCAGGAAACAGCGGTAAATTCGTAAAAATAACGTATTTTAATCAATTTAAAATAATAAAAATCAATTAATTACATAGTTTTATATGGAAAATACTTAAAGTATATCTATGTAATATATTTATTGACATTATTATATTGTTTAGGCAATACATAGAGGGAGGATATAGAACTTTTCATAAAAGAACATATAATTGCCAGTAATTACTTGAAATAATGAGTATAAAAGATGTAACAAACAAGGAATATGTGGCAACGGAGTATATGTAGTATTTTGAGAAATGCTGCCGATTGAAAAGTGAGAATAATGCTTAAAAATCATACAATATAGCGATTGGTTACAAATGTTAATTTATGTAAATCACAAAAGTAAACGAAATAAGTATTACATTTGTAAACTCAAAAAACAACAAAAATGAACACAACAATTGCAGAGAGATTACAAATAATTTTGAATCAAAAATCATTGACCGCATCTGCGTTTGCCGAGGAGATAGATGTACAGCGGTCAAATATTTCGCATATCATTTCGGGACGAAGCAAACCAAGCCTTGATTTTATAGAAAAAATGTGTGCTCGATTCCCCGATATTGATATTTCGTGGTTTATTTCGGGAAAAGCGGCAAACCGGCAGGTAATTGAAAAACAAGTGCAGCGAGATTTATTCGGACAGATTGTAGAAGAACCGCAACCCATTGCCGTAGAAGTGCCGCAAACATTGCCAATACCACAGGCGACGAATGTACAGCAAATCACAGCAAATCAGCTCAATGAACGGAAAATCGTGAAAATTATAACATTCTTTAGCGATAACAGTTTTCAGGAATTTGTGCCGGAAGTTGATAAATCGGTAAATACACACAATAACGGATAAACTTGCAATAAAAAACCGGCAAAAATCATTTCTGATATTTGCCGGTTTTAGTGTAATCTATAATCCTTCACATTTATTGGTTATAGCGCAATTATCTTCCAAACCGCTATGCAATAATATCCTATCATATAAATAGCAATAGCCAACTTTATAACCGTTCCCAGAAGCAAACCCATAAACGAACCGAACGCCGCTTTAAGAGCCGTTTTGTTGTCTTTATTTGCCAATTTTTCACCGATAAACGCCCCTGCAAATGCACCGATTATCATAACAATAGGAGAGAAGAACATACCTGCAATAAGCCCAATGGTGCTGCCCCACATACCATACTTAGTGCCGCCATATTTTTTTGTTCCCCACACAGGAAGATAAAAATCAAGCACTTGAATAGCAATAACAACCACTGCCCACAGAACGAGAAACGTAAGCGAAATATCGACATGCATACTGAACGAAAGCAGCAGTAAACCTGCATAACAGAGGGGTAAACCCGGTATCACAGGAATAATACAGCCAACAAAGCCTACGACTAAAAGAATAGCAGCCCCTAATAAAATAACGATTTCCATGTTTTCAAGTGATTAAACGACTGAAATGAAGAGATACAAAAAAAACGAGGTATGTGAATAGTTTATTCTCAATACCTCGTTTTTTTGTGTTATATTTTTTTAATTATTGCATTTGTTGCATTTGTTGTAGTTGCTCCAAAGAGAATTGCGGTTGTTGTGGAGCTTCGCCTTTTTTTGAAGAAATTAATTCAACTTCAAAAATCAGTGTTTCAAATGGTTTAAGCGAACTTCCGCGAGGTGGCTGTACGCCATACGCCAAATCTTGAGGAATGAATAATTTGAATTTAGAACCAACAGGGAGTAATTGCAATCCTTCGGAAAATCCGGGAACTACTTGCGATACATTGAAAACTACAGGTTCAGCTCCTTTTGAACTGTCGAATACGGTACCGTCTAATTTAGTACCATGATAATGGAGCGTAACTTCATCGAATTGTGTAGGTGTTTCGCCTGTTCCCATAGTAATTACTTCATATTGCAAGCCACTTTCGGTAGTTTTTACTCCTTCACGTTTTGCATTTTCAGCTAAAAATTGCTCGCCGGCTTCAATTTCCGGTTTAAACTTTTTTTGTAATTGCTGCATTTGATATTCTTCAATCACACGTTGCATATCGTCCATACTTATTCGTGGAGTGTCGGCAACATTGAGAGCCGCATCGCGCAATCCTGCTATAAGAGCTTCTACATTAACGGAGTCGGGGAGTATTTGCGAAAATTGTGCTATTTGACTACCAAAATCAACACCTATTACATAACTTGCGCTATCACGTAAATCGGAAAGTGTTGCATTGGTTGATGGTTTGTTACACGAAAAAGTTGCACATGCAATTAATGCAGCAACTGAAATTGTTGTTAATTTTTTCATTGTTAAAATTTAGATGTTAAGATATTCTATTGAAATTTATTTTTTAGTCTTTGTATTTGTGTATTAATTACTTTTTCTGTACAATTCTCACAAAATCAATATCGAAAATAAGTGCTTGATATGGTTTTATCAAGTCATTGGGTTTCGGTGATGTTCCGTATGCAAAATCTGCCGAAGTAAAAATTCGTACACGAGAACCCATTTTCATCATAGGTAATACTAATTGCCATGCTTGAATAGTGGAATCGAGCGTAAGACGCACAGGATCTTTGCTTTTGTTGTGCGAATCAAACAATACGTTTTGCTGTAAATCCATCATTTTAAAATGAACAAGCAACGTATCGGTTAATGTGGGCTTTGTTGGACTCCAACCGCCGTAAAACACTTGATATTGTAAACCTTTTTTTAGTTCAAATACATTGGGATTTTTTTTGTTTTGCGTTAAAAACGTTTCGCCTTCGGCTTGTAAATGTTTGTTTTGTTCCAAAAAATACGAATTAGACGTAGCTTGTAAATGTTCAATGTAGTTGTTTAAAATTTCCTGTGTTTGCTTTTCTGTAAATGCCGTAGAATCTTGGGTATTAAAATAATCGTTCAAACCTTGTAAAAACAGTTGCATTGCAATGGAATCAATATGATTATTTTTCAAATTTTGAGGGATTTTGCTTGCAAAAAGCATACCCAAACTATATGATGCGCTGTCCAAAGATGTTTTAAATGAGCGTTTCGGCGCACTTTCGCTGCACGACGTACAGCAAAGAGTTCCTAAAAATAGTAAGATTACAAAACAATAATTTCTCATTTTTTATACCCTTTTTAGTAATAGTAGGCAAATGTACAATTTTTTTGTCGGAACG
>JAISHW010000105.1 GCA_031262365.1 Lentimicrobiaceae bacterium | reverse complement strand
GAGTTCTGGATAAGGTAATATATATAAATAGCCCGAATGGGCTTAATTTTCATAACCTTACGATCAACGACCTAAGGTAAAATGCCTTACATAACGCTGCCTGAAAGGCAGAACAACTTACAAATGGCTTATATGTTCTGCCTTTCAGGCAGCGTTTGTCCTCTATTTCCCTCCACAGGTTGCGCTTTTGCTTACCTGTGGTTATGAAAATATGGCTTTTCAAGCCACGGGCTTATCCCGAACTCAGGTTTGAAAGAGAATCGCCAATAGGTTTTAATAAAAATATAGCAATAAAAATGCGGCAAACTTTTGATTTGCCGCATTTTATCTGTTTTCAAGAAATTTGATTCGGTGTTTTACTTCACTTCTTCAAAGTCAACATCTGTAACTTCATCTTCAGGAGCAGCTCCGCCGTTTTGTTGTTGGTCGTTGCTTGCTTGACTTTGTTGCTGATTTGCTTGATCTTGTGTGTTTTTGTACATTTCTTCACTAGCTGATTGCCAGATTGAGTTCAATTTTGTCATTGCAGCATCAATGCCTTCGATATTTTGTGACTGATGAGCCGTTTTAAGTTCGGCGACAGCAGCTTCAATTTCCGCTTTTTTGTCAGCCGGAAGTTTATCACCGTATTCTTTCAGTTGTTTTTCCGTTTGGAAAATCAAAGCATCGGCGGCATTCAGTTTGTCTATTTTTTCACGTTCTTTCTTATCAGCATCAGCATTTGCAGCGGCTTCGTCTTTCATGCGTTGAATTTCTGCATCAGTTAATCCCGAAGAAGCTTCGATACGGATACTTTGTGTTTTTCCGCTCGCTTTATCTTTTGCCGAAACAGCAAGAATACCATTTGAGTCAATATCGAATGTTACTTCGATTTGAGGCACGCCACGTGGTGCCGGCGGTATTCCATCGAGGTGGAAACGACCAATCGATTTGTTTTGATTTGCCATTGGACGTTCTCCTTGCAAAACGTGAATTTCGACACTCGGCTGATTGTCGGCAGCCGTTGAAAACACTTCCGATTTGCGTGTCGGAATGGTTGTGTTTGCTTCAATTAATTTTGTCATCACGCCACCTAATGTTTCGATTCCTAACGAAAGCGGTGTAACGTCGAGCAGCAATACGTCTTTTACTTCACCTGTCAATACACCACCTTGAATAGCCGCTCCGATTGCAACAACTTCATCAGGGTTTACGCCTTTCGAAGGTTCTTTTCCGAAGAAATCTTTTACGATTGCTTGAATTGCCGGAATACGTGTCGAACCGCCAACAAGAATGACTTCGTTAATATCGTTTACAGTCATGTTTGCATCTTTTAATGCTTGACGACAAGGCTCGATTGTAGCACGAATAAGATGGTCGGCTAATTGCTCGAATTTCGCACGCGAAAGTTTACGAACAAGGTGTTTCGGTACGCCGTCAACCGGCATGATGTATGGTAGGTTGATTTCGGTTTCGGTAGAGGCCGAAAGTTCGATTTTTGCTTTTTCGGCAGCTTCTTTCAAGCGTTGTAAAGCCATCGGATCTTTGCGCAAGTCAAGACCTTCGTCTTTTTTAAATTCTTCTGCCAACCAGTTGATGATTACTTGGTCAAAGTCATCGCCACCGAGGTGTGTATTTCCATTTGTCGATTTTACTTCGAAAACACCATCGCCTAATTCAAGTATTGAAATATCGAATGTGCCACCGCCGAGGTCGTATACGGCAACTTTTGCGTCGTTTGCTTTTTTATCAAGACCGTAAGCTAATGCGGCTGCGGTAGGTTCGTTGATAATACGGCGGACTTTTAATCCTGCAATTTCACCGGCTTCTTTTGTTGCCTGACGTTGTGCGTCGTTGAAATATGCCGGAACGGTAATAACGGCTTCGTTTACCGTTGTTCCTAAAAAATCTTCGGCTGTTTTCTTCATTTTTTGAAGCGTCATTGCCGAAATTTCTTGTGGCGTATAAAGTCTGCCATCGATGTCGATGCGCGGTGTATCGTTTGGTCCTTTTGTTACTTTATAAGGAACTCGTTCGATTTCTTTTTCAACTTGTTTATAGGTCTCGCCCATAAAACGTTTGATCGAATAAATTGTGCGTGTCGGGTTTGTAATCGCCTGACGTTTTGCAGGTTCTCCCACTTTGCGTTCGCCACTATCAGTAAAAGCAACAACCGAAGGTGTTGTGCGATGTCCTTCGCTATTCGGAATGACAACCGGTTCGTTGCCTTCCATTACGGCAACGCATGAGTTGGTCGTTCCAAGGTCTATACCAATAATTTTAGCCATTTTATTTTCTCCTTTATTTGTTTTGAATTTATCGTTTTCTTTGGCTGTTTGTCAATCATTATGCCAAAAACAAATAAGCTCAAAACTCATGGTTGATACTTGAAATCAACTTTCATTAAAATCATTGATTTTCTGATTGTTAAATTATTTTCAGAAAAAAATATGACACGAATGTCTTGCTGTGGAATATATGACAAAACGACAGCAATCAGGCTGTTTTAATTAGTAGGAGGAGAGAAAATCGTTTATTCTTGTATAAATCCTAAATGACGGTATGCTGTACTAAAAAGTACGTCTGCGTTAAATTCATACGATCGCATTTTGCTACTGCGTGAGGAAAAAATTCCATACCCATTTTCGATATTCGTGTATTGTGTAGAATTTGCCATACCGGTACTTTGACTTAGATTAATCATTGTTGTAAGTTCATATCCGCCGGCTGTAGCAACAATTTCGATTTTATTCACAAAACGTTTGGTGCCATGAACATCGTTTTCCGGTTTGATATGATTTTCTAAAAGCACATAGAAGTTTCTCTGTACATAAGTAAATACCAATTCTTCACCTCCATCAACAGAAGCTGCCGTTTGAGCGGGAAGTACCCATGTATAGGATTTATTAAGTGTATCCGGATTTCCGGGAATCAATTCTTTGTAATAAAAAACTAAACGACATTCGTGACGAATTGCGTTTTTTGCCGAAAGAACAGTAATCAAATTATTGTTATCTCTATTTTGTATTGTAAGTATTCTGTGTATAGGTTTTTTTATGGAAACTGAGGATGTCATTTCAGTCGTTGCTGTTATCAATTCGCCATCTTTTTTGTATATTTCTAATGTATATATTGCTTCCGAATCAAGTGGTTCTGTGGTATAATACATCAAACTGTTTGGAAAATAAAAAATAGAATCGCCCGCTTGTTTGTTGTGAATAGTTATGGTGTCTAAAGTATATTGGTGAATTATATTTCCGTTTTTCTTTCCAATCAGACGTGCATCAAGTTTATAGGAAAAATTGCTTGAGTCGGGAATTTTTGCCATTTCATACGCGTTTCCGTTCAAAAAAGCTTTGGTGATTTTGATGTAAGTTGTATCAACATCCGGTTCTAAAATACCATAAACAACAACTATTTCTTCGTAATCGGCATATAAATCAACATCTGTTTTACAGGATATTATAGAAATAATAACACCAAATAAGAATAAAAAAGAAAGGATGTGTCTTTTCATAAAAAAAGTATTGACGAACAAAGTTACAACATATTTTATCGTGTTCGGTTATTTTATATCTCGTGCAAATTAAATTGGTTACATTTGTCCGCACACAAACACTTAAATCATGTATTTATCAAACAATACATCACTGATAACCACGCACGTGCTTCAAGAAATGAAGACAAGAGGCGAAAAAATTGCCATGTTGACAGCTTATGATTATTCGATGGCAAAAATTCTGGACGAAGCAGGCATCGATGTAATTTTGGTTGGCGATAGTGCTTCAAATGTAATGGCAGGACACAAAACAACCTTGCCGATTACATTGAACGAAATGATTTATCACGCTTCATCGGTTGTTCGCGCCGTAACACGTGCGTTGGTCGTTGTCGATTTGCCTTTCGGAACATATCAAGGAAATTCGAAAGAAGCATTGAATTCGGCAATCCGAATCATGAAAGAATCGGGTGCCAACGCTATTAAAATCGAAGGTGGAAAAGAAATTCTCGAATCGGTCGACCGCATTTTAAGTGCCGGAATTCCGATTATCGGACATCTCGGTTTAACACCACAAAGCATCAACAAATTCGGCACATATATCGTGCGCGCTCGCGAAGAAGAAGAAGCAAATAAACTACGTTCAGATGCTTTACTGCTTGAAGAAGCCGGATGTTTTAGTGTTGTATTAGAAAAAATTCCTGCAAAATTAGCCGCAGAAGTAACACAATCGTTACGCATTCCAACAATCGGAATTGGTGCCGGAAATGGTGTCGACGGACAAGTATTGGTGGTTCACGACATGCTCGGTATCAACAATCAGTTTTCACCTCGGTTCCTACGCCGTTACAACAATTTGTACGACGAAATAAAAAACTCTGTGAGTCAATATATTGAAGATGTAAAATCGTCCGATTTTCCAAATGAAAGCGAACAATATTGATCTACAAAATATAGAAAACCAAATTCTATTCGAAGATAATCACCTTTTGATAATCAATAAATTGCCGTCTGAAATCGTTCAAGGCGACAAAACAGGCGATGTCTGTTTGATTGACACCGTAAAACAATATATCAAAAAGACTTACAACAAGTCCGGCGAAGTTTTCGTTGGGCTTGTACACCGTATCGATCGTCCGGTAAGTGGTGCTCTCGTATTTGCCAAGACAAGCAAAGCACTTTCGCGACTGACGGTCATGGTAAAAGATCGGAATTTCAGCAAACATTACCTTGCTTTGGTTAAAAACAAACCACCAAAAGATGCCGATACATTGCAGCATTATCTTTGTAAAAACGAGCAACAAAACAAATCGTACGTCTGCAATCCGGATCGAAAAGGAGCCAAACTTGCCGAACTTAATTACCGGATTTTGGGGAAATCCGATTCGTTTTATTTGTTAGAAATTGAGCTTGTTACCGGTCGCCATCATCAAATTCGTGCGCAATTGGCAGCTATCGGTTGTCCGATTCACGGCGATTTGAAATATGGTTACAACCGTTCGAAATCCGATGCTTCGATAAGTCTTCACGCGTATAAAATAGCTTTCGAACATCCTGTCAAAAAAGAACCTTTATGTGTTTTTGCACTACCGCCTGACATCATGCCTTGGAACGCTTTCAGCAATTTGATCCCAAACGGCAAAAAATGATGAACCGAAAATTTTTTATTGGTTGTCTGTTGTTATTGGTTGTTTTCGAAGCAAAAACGCAATATTACCTATCGGGAAACGATCCTGCTTCCATCAAATGGAAACAATTGAAGACAAAAAATTTTCGTGTCATTTTCCCCGACAATTACACCGAAAAAACAAAAGAACTGGCAAAATTACTCGATACGACTTATTATGCTACACGTTTCGACCTTCAAAGTCGCGCTTTTCGTACTGATATTATCATTCATAGCAAAAGTAGCTCTTCGAATGGCATGGTAACTTGGGCACCTCGCCGCGTCGATTTGTATCCTGTTCCTTCTCAAAAAAGTGATGCGCAAGATTGGTTCAAACAATTGGCAACACATGAGCTCCGGCATGTGGCACAAATCGGGACGTTGCGAAGTGGTTTTGGTAATGTTGTTCATTTTGTTTTGGGCGAACAAGGAACGGCAACTCTGCTCGGACTTTTTGTTCCTACTTGGTTTTTAGAAGGTGATGCAGTCGCTATAGAAACAGCTTTAAGTTATTCGGGAAGAGGACGAAGCAGTCAGTTTTCGGCTGGGTTACGCGCACAACTTTTCGAAAAAGGATTTTACGATTACGACAAAGCCTATTTTGGTTCCTATAAAGATTTTACTCCCGACATTTACGAACTCGGCTATTTTTTGGTGGCACATAACCGCGAAAAATACGGTTGGTTTTTGTGGTCGACCGCTTTGCGCGAATGTGCTCAAAATACTTGGGCTTTAACACCTTTCGGTCGAGGAATAAAAAAAACTACCGGCATCAGAAAAAACCAGCTTTATAAAGAAACCATGTACGATTTATTTGATTATTGGAGCGCACAATACGACAGCACTTTAGCTTTTACAAAAACACAAATTGTTTCGCCAAGAAAAAAGACATACACCAACTATGCATCGCCGAAAATGACCGCCGATGGCAGCATTATAGCACTCAAATCCGATTTCAATGAGTGGCAACAGCTGGTGCAAATCAAAAACGGAACAGAAAAAAAACGTGCAACAGTTGGCGTATTGACCGAAAAAAGCATTTCGACGGCAAAGAATTTAATCGTTTGGAGCGAAATTTTGCCGCACGAACGATGGTCGAACGAGAATTATGCCGTAATAGCTGTTTACGATTTAGAAACCAAAAAATACCGTTATCTAACAGATAAGACACGCTATTTTGCGCCCGATTTGAGCGTCGATGCCCGCTCGATCGTTGTTTCGGAAATAGATGAAAAAGGCGATTGCTATCTCACGATTCTTTGCTCCGAAACAGGAAATGTAATCTCGCGAAACAAATCAGCACACTTTCTCAGCACACCAAAATGGCATCCCAATGGCAAACAGATTTTTACAACGGCAACCGGCGAAACGGGAAAAGCGTTTTTTGCTTTTGATGTTGAAGAGCAGGCTTTCGAACAAATCACGCCGTTTACGTTTACCGACATACAGCTTTCCGATGTACAACAAAACGGACTGATTTTCGAAGCTTCTTACAATGAAGTCGGACAAATTTATCTGTTAGATTTCGAAACAAAACAAACGACACAACTTACCAACATCGCTTTTGCAGCTTCTGATGCCACTTTCCAGAACGACACCTTGTTATTTTTAAATTACACGTCCGATGGCAATCGGATCGAAAAAGTTGCTGCAAACGAATTTTATAACAAACAGCTTGTTTTTGATACGAAATCCGATTTTTATTTAGCCGATCAACTCAGTCAGATGAGCATTTTCAACATTGATGAAGCCGCTTTTTCCGATACGACTTTCGAAATAAAAAATTACAACAAACTCCGGCATCTCTTCAATATTCATAGTTGGGCACCACTTTATATTGATGTTTCGAATCTCGAAATGAACATTGGCGCAAGTATTTTGTCGCAAAACACGTTGAGTTCGATGGTAGCCGGATTAGGTTACGAATACGATTTGAACGAAGAAACAGGGCGTACTTCTTTCAGCTTGAATTACACAGGTTTATTTCCTGAAATCGACTTGGGTGCTTCGACCGGGCTAAGGCGAAATTTTTATTACAAATGGCACGAAACAAAATGGCATATCGGGCTTGCTATTCCGCTTACGTTGAATTATCAAAATTTTGCACAAGGTATGCGTTTGGCAGTTGCTTCCGAACAGTTTTATCTTAAAATACAGGAAACTGCGCACATGGAAACTCAATTTCAAGTTTTTTCTTCACGATTTTCGGCATACCGATACCGTTATCAAGGCAAGCGCGAGTTGCAACCACGTTGGGGACAAAACCTTCAAATTGCTTTTAATAAAACTGTTTCCGTCTCACCACATTCCGAACAGTTTTTTGTCGCAACACGTTTTTTCTTTCCGGGAATTTTTCAAAATAACGGAATCAATTTGTACGCTTCGTATCAGTATGTTGATGGGTTTTACGATTTCAGTAATCTGATTGCAAGTCCGCGAGGCTACGACAATTTGTTTTTCGACGAAAGCGTTTCGTTGCAAGCAAATTATTGTTTTCCTTTGGCATATCCCGACTTATGTATTCCAACTGTTTTCTTGTTGCAACGTGTGCGTTCCAATCTATTTGCCGATTATTTCAATGTAGGAGGTGCTACGTTGAAAAGTTTTGGTGCTGAATTATTTACCGATTGGCGATTTTTCAATTTGCCAACGCCTATTACAATCGGATTGCGAATGAGTTATGCGGTCGAAAAAACAACGTGGGTTCCCGAAATGCTATTCAGCATCAGTTTTTCCGAAATGTAGCACCTACTTGATGGAGCTTCTCAGGCGTTAATTTTCAATTGGTTTTGCCGGCAACGTAAACCAAAATTCGCTTCCTTTTCCTTCTTTCGATTCAACACCGATTGTTCCGTTGTAGTGTTCAATAATTGTTTGGCTAATCGAAAGTCCCAGTCCCGTCCCTTGTATATGGGAATTTAGTTTTGTGAAACGATCGAATATTTTTGCTTGATTTTCTTTTGAAACACCAATTCCTGTATCGCGAACGAATACACGGACCTCGTTTCCAATAAGCGAATAACCTATTGTAATACTTCCTTTTTGGGTAAATTTAATGGCGTTGTTTAAAAAGTTCGTTACAACTTGCGAAATTCTATTCTTATCGGCAAAAATAGTTGGCTTTCCATTAGGGATTTCTTGTTCAAGAGTTACTCCTCCTTTAATTCGGGTTTGATAGCTCTGATAAATATCAGAAAGCATCGTAACAAGATCGATTTCTTGATCGGAAAATTCCATTTGTCCGGCTTCTATTTTCGACAAATCAAGAATGTCGTTAATCAATTGTAATAACAAGTCGTTGTTTGCTGTAATAATCCGGTTGAATTCATCTGCTTCTTCCTGTGTTTCGGCTGTTGGAATAAGTTTGGAGAAACCTACAATGGCGTTGAGCGGTGTACGAATTTCGTGGCTCATATTTGCGAGGAATGTGCTTTTTAAGCGGTTGCTTTCTTCGGCAAGGTCTCGAAGTCGGATTAGCTCCTGCTCGCGCTCTATTTCTTTTGAAATAAACCGCATCACACCAAATGCTTTTTTTGCCGAACGATCATCTTCCTTAATTACTTGTCCCAGCAGATGTACCCATTCTTCTTTTTGGGTATCAGCAGTCTTTTCTCTGATTTTTATATCGATTGTTTCTTTTTCTCCTTTTCGAATTTGATCGATGATGTTCAATACTTCCTGACGGTGTTCCGGCAATGCAAATTCTGTCAGATGGTTTTCTAAAGATATGGTAGCTTCGGAAGAAATCGATTGTAAATTCGGCAAATAGGATTTTTTCTTATCCAATGTAAATTCCCAAGGTACAATATTGGAAGCTTTCAACGAAAATTCCAACATTTTTTTTGCTTCTTTTAGTTTTGCTTCCCGTGCTAATTTCTCGGTTATTATTTGTCCGATTCCTGCTATTTTTGTTATTTTTCCACTTTCTGCGGCTTCAACAGCAGCTCCGGTAAATTCGACCCATTCGAAGTTTTCTTCTTTTACGCCTGCGATTCTGAATTTTATGTTAAACGTACTATTTTCGACATAACCTTTGTTGAGAAACGATCGGAACTCATTCCAAAAACTTTCTTGGTCTTCCGGATGTACAGCTTTATCAATGTATTCTTTCAGCGAACAGCCTTCCTCGTTTGTCTCTTTAGAAATTACCAACCGGTCATTCAACACAGTGTATAACGCCAAGTATACAGACAATTTTGATAAGGCAAGTTCGTAAAAGTTCAAATAAGAGATTAATTTCAGTTCTTTATTTTTTTCTTCTGTTATAATCCAGAACAATTTCAGAACTTTCAGCGGATTCCCTTCTTTGTCGCGTTCGGATACAAAAAAAATCGTGTCAAACCACTCGTATTCAGTTACGAGGTAAGGCATAAACCGATAACAGATTTTCATCTCACTTATCTTATTTGCTTTGACATCGTCCATGAATTTTGCGGGTACTTCACGGTCGTCGGGATGCATTCGGTCTAAATATTGTTTCCAGTTAAAATCGTCGGGTGCTTTTAATTCCGGATCCATGTAGTTAAACCTATCGGCAACTATATCGTATTCTAAAAACCCCAATTTCTTTAAAGTGGTAAATAATTTTAAAGGAATGTGTCCGTCTATAATTCCTCCTTCAAGTTGGTCTTTAGATAATGGAGTTAGTTTTTCCTTGTTTTTTTTTGATTTTCCCATTTTAAAAAGCAATATAAATTACTAATTTAGGTGTAAAGATGATAAAAATCATCATGGCGATTGGTAAATTGCATAAAATTTGTGCTGGTTGAGCCCGACAAATATATAACATTTATAGAATTAAAAAGGGTTCATAAAAAATTTCATTTGCTTTTTCTAATGCAACGATTTCGTCAACCATTTGCGGAACGGCATTGCCGCTGTGATTGCCGAAATCTTGTTTTGCTTCGACCTTTCGATATTTGCAGTATTTTTACCCAAAAAAACAGTTATGAATCACTCTTCTTTCAGCGTCAACGGACAAATTGTTGATTTGAAATCGTCAGAAATTTTTAGTGGAATTGTTCATGTAACAAATGGTCGTATCGTAAAAATCGAGCGAAAAGACGTTCCCGAAAAACAATATATCATGCCCGGACTCATCGATTCGCATGTACACATCGAAAGTTCGATGCTGACACCTTCTGAATTTGCACGTTTGGCTGTTGTACACGGAACAGTTGCCGTTGTGAGCGATCCGCACGAAATTGCCAACGTTTTGGGAATTGACGGCGTGAAATTCATGATCGAAAACGGAAAGAAAACGCCTTTCAAATTTTATTTTGGTTGTCCGAGTTGTGTTCCGGCAACACCATTCGAAACTTCCGGAACCATACTTGATGCCGAAAGTGTCGAAAAATTAATGGCATTAGACGAAATCAGTCATTTAGGCGAAATGATGAATTTTCCGGGCGTACTTGCCGAAAACCCGAGCGTGCTTAAAAAAATAGAAATCGCGAAAAAATATAACAAACCAATCGACGGTCATGCGCCGAATGTTCGTGGTAAAGACATCGAAAAATATACGCATTTTGGCATCAGCACCGATCATGAATGTTGCGATATTGATGAAGCAAAAGAAAAAATCGTATGCGGCATGAAAATTTTGATTCGCGAGGGAAGTGCTGCACGAAATTTCGACGCGTTGATTCCGTTGATGCAAACAAAGCCCGATCAGTTGCTGTTTTGCACCGACGATAAGCACCCCGACGAGTTAGTAAAAGGACATATTGATGTGCTTGTTATGCGTGCTATCGCATTGGGATACAGTATTTTCGACGTGCTTCGCAGTGCTTCGTTAAACACTGTCGAACATTACAAGTTAGATGTTGGTTTGCTTCAAGAAGGTTGTGCAGCCGATATGATTATTGTGGATAATCTGCAAGATTTCAATGTTTTAAAAACATATATCGACGGGATTTTGGTTGCAGAAAACGGAAAAAGTTTGATTGCTTCGATACCATCGGAAGCCCCCAATCATTTTATCAACGAAAAATTTTCGGCTTCCGATTTTTTTGTTGCCGACGAACAAAAACCCATTCGGATTATTGAAGTAATTGACGGACAATTGTTTACAAAAGCACTTGTCGACATTCCAAAAGTCGAAAACGGAAACATGGTAAGTGATTTAGAACGTGATTTGTTGAAAATAGCCGTCATCAATCGTTACGAAAAAGCAAAACCGGCAATCGGATTTATCAAAAATATCGGCTTGAAAAAAGGTGCTTTTGCATCGAGTATTGCGCATGACAGCCACAACATCATCGTGGTTGGCACTAACGACAACGATTTGGCGGCGGCAGTCAATTTGCTTATCGATGCGCGTGGCGGCGTTGCTTTTTATAGCAAAACCGAAAATCGGGTGTTGTCGCTTCCTGTTGCCGGACTGATGAGCAACTGCGATGGCTATGTTGTAGCAAACGAATACGAAAAAATAGACCGTATTGTAAAAGAAAATGGAAGCACCTTGCAAGCTCCTTTTATGACGCTTGCTTTCATGGCTTTACTTGTGATTCCGGAATTAAAATTGAGCGACAAAGGCTTGTTCGATGGCACCACATTTAATTTCGTGCCTTTGTGTGTTTAGCATGGTTTCCGTAGCATCGCAACGATTCATGACTTATTTTAAATTCCCATTGATGACGGATTTGATTGGATTTAAGAATTTATCTAACAACCGCAAATCTTCTGTAATGATTTCCGCGCTGCCGCTCATTTCTTGACTGAATCCTAATTCATTACCATAATTTGTTCTGAGTTTTTCAGGAAAATCAACACTCAACAAGTATGCCTTTTGATTTTCATTTATTGCAATTGGCACTAAAGATATATTTTTGATTTCTCCGCGTACAACACCAAATTCCATGTAAGGAAAGTTGTCAATCTTTACGTTAACTAATTGCCCCTCTTTTACTTTACCGGCTCCTTGTAGAGGAAGTGAAATTTTACCTATTATTTTTGTTTCTTCGTGAGGGATAATGCTGATTAATACTTCGCCCGCATTTATATTTTGATTTTTTTGCCAATATTTAGTTAATGTTACCATACCAGATATTGGACTTACAAGTAAGTATGTTTGTTCCCAATTTTTGATTTGGGTTTGCAACTGATTATAGGCACCGGTGAGCGCAATTTGCAGATTGTTCTGTTGTTCGTTACGTTGTTGTTCAAGGTCAAAAATAGTTTGCTCTGATTGTAGAATAGAAAGGTTTTGATTATCAATACCGAGTTTTGTGTTTTCGTTCGATTGTAGTTGTTGCAAATAACTGTTTTTAGCAACTTGATATTCAACATTTGATAGCGCATTTGTTGCGAATAAAGTCGAATCCATTATAAACAATTGATAAGCGATTGCTAATTGTTGATTACTAATATGCAATTGTTTTTTTAATTTTTGAGCAACTTCTTTCTGTGTTTGGATTTGATTTTCGATAACAGTTATTTTTTTACGATGATAACCTGTTAGGATAAAATAGTGATAGTCTTCGTAAGCTTTAATGAATTGTTGATAAAAAGGCTGAATATCACCTAATTGAGCAGAATTCAAAAAAGAAAAATCAGATAGAGGATTGCGAGTACTATAATTAATTTCTTGTATATTATAATTAGCTAAACTTGTCTTTAATTTTAAAACATCTTTGAAACAAGCCGTATTTTCTATAATTGACAACAAATCCCCTTGTCGTACGCTTTGTTTTTCTTGTACCAAGAGCGTATCTATTCTACCGGAAGATTTTGCTATTATGCTTGCAGGAAGATTTTCTGTAGTAATGGTTATTGTTGCCGTGATGATATTTGGATATTTAAAAAAATAACTACCAACAAGTAATACTATCACAATAATAAATACAATGGCAATTCCCCAACGGATAATCCAATGAGGAGGACGACCTAATATTTCTTGTACTTGTTCGCTACGGAGTTCGATGCTATCAGATGCCGTAAAACGTTTGTTTTTTTCTTCTGCCATAATTTATTGCATTTTCCATTTTTTTCTTTTACGAAAGAAGAAATAGCTTCTTGTTTTGAGATTTTAAGTCTAATACGAACAGCATTTATCGTTTTTAATTTCCTAATTCCAGCTGATTTCTCACTAATTCATAATATACGCCCTTTAGGTCTACAAGTTCTTTATGGGAGCCTTGTTCTACTATTTTCCCTTTTTCTAAAACAACAATATTGTCTGCATTCTTTACAGTGCTTAGCCTATGAGCGACAACAACGACTGTTTTTCCTCGAAAAAATAAATTCAGATTTTCCATGATCATTTTCTCGTTGTTGGAATCTAAGGTGTTTGTTGCCTCATCAAAAAAAATATATTCGGGATTTTTATAAACAGCACGAGCAATTAAAATACGTTGCCGTTGTCCTTGACTGATTCCGTTTCCTTCTTGTCCAATTTTTGTATTGTAACCTAAAGGAAGCGTTTCCAATAAATCTTGAATATTGGCTATTTTCGTGGCGTGAAAAAGTTGTTTTTTGTCGATTTTTTCAACTCCTACTGCAATGTTTTTGGCTATACTGTCGGAAAAAATAAAACCATCTTGCATTACGGCACCGCATTTATCGCGCCACATTTTATGACTGATATTTTCCAATGTAACATCGCCCACTTTAATCTTTCCCGAAGTAGGCGGATAGAAACCAAGTAATAATTTTACCAAGGTCGTTTTTCCGCTTCCGCTCATACCTACAATGGCAGTAATTTTGCCTTCGGGTATTGTTAAGCTAATGTTTTGCAACACCTCTGGCGATAATTGGTTGTATTTAAAAATCAAATTTTGAATATAAATACTTTTGTTTTCAGGGAAAATTGTGATTTTAGAATCAAGATCCTTTTCTTCGTCTTCTTTGTTGTGAATTTCGCCTAAGCGCTCTAAACTGATTTTGGCATCTTGTGCCGATTGAATAAACGAAATCAATTGATTGATAGGGCTATTTAACTGTCCTATAATATACTGTACAGCCATCATCATGCCTAATGTCATTTCGCCTTTTATTACGGAATAAGCTGCAATAAAAGAAATCAAAATATTTTTTATTTCATTAATGAAAAAAGCTCCAGTTTGTTGATACTGTGAAAGTGCTAACCCTTTTATGCTGATTTTAAACAGTTTTGCCTGAATGTTTTCCCATTCCCAACGTTTTTGTTTTTCGCAGTTATTGAGTTTTATCTCTTGCATTCCGGTAATCAATTGAAATAAATTACTTTGTTCGGATGATGCTTGTGTAAAACGCTTTGCATCTAACTCACGACGACGTTTTAAAAAAATCAGTACCCAGAGTATATACAAAGTACTGGCAATTAAAAATACAAACAACAACTTTAAGTTATAAAAAGCCAACACACAAGTAAAAACCACAAAATTTACCAATGAGAAGAGCGTGTTTAAGGTAGATGAAGTAAGGAAACTTTGAATGCGATGATGGTCGCCGATACGTTGCATGATATCGCCAATCATTTTAGTATCGAAAAAACTAATTGGCAATTTCATTAGTTTAAAGAGAAAGTCAGAAATAATAGAAATATTGATGCGGGTAGTGATATGTAGCAAAATCCACGAACGGATAAGCTCTACTGCTGTTTGTGCTGTATATAATGTAAGTTGCGCGATTAAAATGAGAATAACAAAGTTGAGATTACTGTTTCCAATACCGTAATCGACAAGGCTTTGTGTTAAAAACGGAAATATCAATTGCAGTCCCGTCCCCACAAGCATTCCCATAAAAAGCTGTACAATCAACTTTTTGTAAGGACGCAAATATTGCAAGAGGAACTTGAATTTTGCCTTATCTTGTTTTTCGTCTTCAACGTCATAAAAATCGGGTGAAAGTTCAAACAGCAATGCAATTCCTTCTTCTTTACCTTCTTTTTTAGTGCCGATCCACCCGTTGCAAAATTCTTCTATGGTGTATGTTAGCAAACCGTGTGCCGGATCGGCTACTTTGACAAATCCTTCTTTTTTTTCTTCCTTTTTCCGTTTTTTGTTTTTTTTCAGTTTGATGTCGTATACCACCACAAAATGGCTTTGTCGCCAATGTACAATACATGGCAAGGGAGCTTCCGACAATTTTTCGAAAGTAACACGAACACCTAAAGTACGAAACCCTATTTCCTCAGCAGCTTCGCTAATACCAAGCAAACTCACACCTTCGCGGTTGATGTATGTTTTTTCGCGAAGTGTTTCTAACGAATAGTTTTTGCCATAATACTTAGCTACCATGCGGAGACAAGCTGCCCCACAATCCATACTGTCGTGCTGGTGGTAGAAGGGGAAGGGTTTTGACATCACTATTTATGTAGAATGAATTATTTCTTGTGTGAAATTAAAAAAATATGAATCTTATGATTTATTTATGTATTTAAGTACGAATTTTTCCATTTTACCTTTATACCTACAACAAGTATCGATGTTTTGTCTGTTAAACTTATTGTTAAATCTATCCATTGGACATCCGCCCCAACAAATCGGCAATATAGAACACTCTTTACATTCTGGATGTAAGTAGGGGTCTGTTCCTATAATAAATTTGCTTATTAACCCGACGTTCATTAAAACGTATTTTATTTACATATAATACGTTTATATTAAGCGAATTATGTTTCTTGATATTATCGATTAATTAACGTCTGGTTAATAATAAGTTACTGTCAACAATACAAGGCTTATCATTTAAATTACCAAGTTCTAATTCAGGATGACCAAGATTATGCCAACATTTATACATCTTTCCTGTTGGACCGATTAAAAAACTATTTATATGTCTAGACATGCATTCTACTTGCTCATTTTCAGGATATATATCTTCCATATTATTCAATGTAAAGGATGATATATCTTCTGGGGTTAAACAACTAATATCTGGATTGCCTTCCCCTGTAACCCATCCGGGATATATAATAACTTTTCTATTAAATTTAGAAAATTTATCATATAATTCATCACGGAATTTTAAGTAAGTGTTTAAATTACCTTTATCGACATTGATTCTTATTTTTAATGCAATATCTTTACATTCATCAAGAGATAAAAGTAAAAGGATGTTTTTATATATTTTATCAAATGTACCTTTGCCATTTAATAAAAATCTTCGTGTATCATGAATTTCTTTTGGTCCATCAATGGTTATTTGTAACGAATTGATTCTTAACTTAAAAAGCTGATTTAGAACTTCTTTATTCATCAGATAGCCATTCGTTATCATTATAGCATTAAAATTGATGTTTTTTTGAATGAGGGCTTCTGATATTTTTTGAATACTTTTAAAATTCATCAAAGGTTCCCCTCCATACCAAGCTATATGTAATTTTTTAGGATTAATCGAAATAACGTAATTGATTATGTTGTTTTCTGTCTCATCGTCCATAAATATGTTTGGTCTTATTTTCTCATAGCAATAAATACAATTAAAATTACAAGCTTGTGTTGGAACCAGTGTCAAATTCATCTTAGTTCCGTCAAATCTATTAGACAGAGTTTTTAAGTATAAAGAATTTAATTTATTCTCATCTGATTGTGTTATAATGTTAGCTGATTTTAAAACATCTACGGTCTCTTCATCAAATAAATCTGAGGGTAAAATCAATTCTTGATATTCTTTGCTTTGCTGTAAAAAATCATAAATTTCTTTCTCTACACTTAATAAAGCGTTTGTTGCACTATTGTAAATATAACATGTATTGTTTTCTGAAGTTACAAAAAAATTGTACCGTGATACTTTCATTTTAATTAATATATTTTGATAATATAAAATTTATCATCGAATCGATTGGTTGATCTAAAATTTCTTTCCAATCTACGTTTATATCTGGTTGCAAAGGTTCGTAAATACCTTCCTTACCTTGTACGATGAGCTTGCTTTGTACTATTAACAGGGAATTGAAACGCTTGAGTTTGATAAAAAAAGGATCGGCAAACGAGTTCGTAAATCCTCCTGTTTCATGCCCGACGAGTAATCCTAAACCATTGTTTTTGATTAATATAGCAAACCCAGATCCGGCTGAGAAAGAACCTTCGTCAATCAACACAATTAAAGAACCCTCATAAAGAGTATCATATGCATCGGTAATCATGAAATCTTCTTTCGCATAAAGTGTCAAAGTGTCGCCAAGTGTTTTGGAAACTATTTTTTTTCGAAAAGCCGTATCTGTTTTCATACGTTCGACAAGTTCAATATTTTCCTTTAAATTTTTTGTAATCACTTTATGCGTTTGATAAATTGTATCGCGATTAAAATACTGGAGAAATTCTTCAAAATTTCTTGTTCTTCCTCCAAAATTGCCCCTAAGATCAATGATCAAATACGGAATTTTTGTTTCGATAGCGGTTTTCATGTTCTTATGAATCAACTGCAATTCTTGCTCATTTCCAGAAAAAGATCGCATTCTGAAATAGCCCACGCTATCCAATAGATAAAAATAACTTGATTTGTGTCTGCGAATTGAGTCAGTTTCAAAATAAAAAGTTCCGTTTGATTCTTCGAAATATTTTCGAAAATTTTCTTGTAAATTTTCTGTTTTCAATTTGTTGTATTTGGCAACCGGTATTGATTTCAGTATCTTGTCAAGCGTATCATTATTGTTATCAATAAATTTTACTGTGTATTTTTTGCTATTTCCGTTCAATAGCCAATATCTGTATGGAAAACCTCTGCTAAGCAGTTTATCGCGAGTTTTTAAATTTTCTGTAGGAATTCGCTTTCTCAAATTTTCAGCAAAATTAGAAGCCTTCTGATCGTCAATACTGATAATTCGCATTCCCCGTTCTATTTTCTGACAGTCCGAATAATTTTGTTCAACCGTAATTATACCACCGTCAAACACTAAATCGAGTGGGAAATAGTTTCCAAAAGCCAAACCTTGCAGTTCTTTGTAAGTTGTAGGCATAATTTGCAAGTGTCCGTCACGAAAAACAGACACATATTCAAGAAGTTCGATGAATACATCGTTCTTTTTTATCCTTTTTTGTTGCATTAGTTTGTTTTTCTTTTCTCGAAAAACACTATCGACAAACAAACTGTCCACGTAAAAGTAAGGCAACGGATGGTAGTATAAAACCTGTTCGTTGACAAACTCAAGTTCTTTTACTGCTTTTTTTGAGGATATTTTTGCGGCACAACTTGATAAAAAAGTCAGTAATGCAAAAAGATAAAATGCTTTAATCAAACATTTATTTATGAATACTATTCTACTCATTTATTTTTAAGTTTATTTCCTCCGAAGATATTACCCATACCTTTTCCATTAAGTAAGTTCTTCATGTGAACTTTTTATGATTTTTTTACTTCTTATTACTTTCATAGTCAAGGCTTTTGTTGATCATTAAAAAATTGTTAATTTAATGTGATTGATGTTTTTAAAAAAAGAGGGGGGGTTTTTTAACTCCTCCTCTTTTTTTAAATTATATTATTTTAGGATTCAGGTACAATTGCGATTTACGTCACAAATACATAAAGGACCAGCCAATACACATGTACAATCAATACACCATCGAGCATCACAGACACAGATTCCATCTTCGTTTTCTCCATCGCCTCCTTGTATATTACTCATGTCTATTTCACTAAGTTCTTGAAGATTGAACTTTCTATCAATTCTTCCTCTTTTTATTATTTTTGCTTTCATTTCTAAAAAATTAATTTTTATAATTAATAAATCATTTCCACTTTGCCACAGGAAAATTCATATTGTATGACAAACCATCGGGAACTTACAGCATGTTGCGTGCTGTTTTGCCTGTTTTCTTGTAACTTTGTCGCGCCTTTCTTGTTTTTGAGTTGTACATTGCATTCTTAACCCGTATGTTACTATAACTTTCGAGAAAGGCTTTCTTTGTTGGGATGGCGAGTCCTTAAAATAAAAATGACATTTTCTCGAAAAGAACGATATAAAAGTACAGAGCACCTCTAAAAATTGATTTTTTTCTTTTTGATTTTTTATACAAAGCCGAAGTGCATTAAAACGTTGCAAAAAATCTTTTCAAATTTAGATAAAACCCGCAGGGTTTTACACCGGCAGAATAAAAAAACATCAAGACCGGCACGATTTTCAGCCCTTTGTTTCGTGCTTTCTCGCACAATGTTTTTATATTCGGGGTA
>JAISHW010000074.1 GCA_031262365.1 Lentimicrobiaceae bacterium | reverse complement strand
GCGGGACTTTTCTTCGTCTGTTAATTTTACAATTCTCATAACTGTTTTATTATGAGGCAAATATACAAAAACAAAACGAATAAACCAAAAATAAGACAATAAATATTTTTAATTACTTAGCAATCTTCGTCAGAAACTTTTATCAAATAGTTGTAACTCAAATTCGTTTTTGTGACTGATTTTTTTAGCAACTTCTCGTCATTCAGCGTCGCACGCTCGAACTACCATTCTCGATTTCTAATTCAGCAAATGTTTTTCTAAAAAATTAGTTATCATTATAAACAAATGTTTGCGTGAATTTCCGCCATAAATACTATGATTTTTGTCCGGATAAATCATCAGTTCGAATTGTTTGTCGGCTCCTACCAAAGCTTTGATGAGTTCCATGGTGTTTTGGTAATGCACATTATCATCGGCACTTCCGTGAACCAATAAATAGTTTCCTTTGAGTTTGTCGACATGATTTATAGGCGAATTATCGTCGTAACCTGCCGCATTTTCTTGCGGACGCTGCATGAAACGTTCGGTGTAAATATTATCGTAGTAACGCCAGTTTGTAACGGGTGCTACCGCAACAGCTGTGCTAAAATAATCGGCACCTTTTGTAATCGCTGAAGTTGCCATAAAACCACCATAACTCCAACCAAAAATCCCGATTCTTTCGGCATCAATATAGGGCAGTTCGGCTAAATATTTTGCAGCACTGATCATGTCTTCTGTTTCATATTTTCCGAGTTCTTTGTAAGTCATTTTCTTAAATATTTCACCACGCGCACCGGTTCCTCTGTTATCGACCGAAACAACGATGATGCCCTTTTGCGCCAACATTTGTTCCCAGAAATAATCGTTCCAACCCCATGCATTTTGTACTGTTTGCGATCCCGGACCGCTGTAAACATGGAATAAAACCGGATATTTCTTGTTTTCGTCAAAATCGGGTGGTAGAATTTTCCAAGCATTGAGCGTTACGTTTTCACCATTCGGCAACACAATGTCGGGATGCGATATGGTAAAGAATGTTTTTGGACTAATTGCGTAATTTTTCAATTTTTCGACAACAGCGGCATTGTCTTCCAACACACGAATTTCTTTGCCATCGGCTTGATTTACCGTGATGCGATGCGGCGTGTTTGCTGTTGTATTGGTATTGATAAAATAGTTGAAATTAGTGCTGAACGTGGCGTTATTTGTACCGGCAATGCCAACAATTTCTTTCTTCTTTCCTTTCAAATCGACTTTATAAATCTGACGGTCTAAAGGTGTTTTTTCGGCACTTTGGTAAAAAACTGCTTTTTGCACTTGGCTATATCCATAAATATTCGTTACGTCCCAATTTCCTTGTGTCAGTTGTCTCAACAATTTGCCGTTTTTGTCGTATAAATAAAGGTGGTTGTACCCGTCTTTTTCGCTATTGATCACAAAATCGTTTTCGGGCAAAAACAAAATAGCATCAATCACATCGATATAATATTGATTTTGTTCTTCGTAAATCACTTTTGTTGCACCTGTTGCAGCATCGGCAAACAAAATTTCGAGGTGGTTTTGAAGTCTGTTCATACGTTGCAGCGACAACACATTTGGATCTTCCGTCCATTTGACTCGCGGAACGTAGATATCCGTTTCGGTTCCTATATCTATTTTTGTGGCTTTCGCCGATGCCAAATCGTATGCGTAAATTTCGATCCGCGAATTGTCTTCGCCTGCTTTTGGGTATTTGAATTTGTACCATTCGGGATATAATCCGGTAAAATATTCCATTTGAAATTCTTTGACAAGCGATTCGTCGAAACGGTAATAAGCGATTTTTTTGCTGTCGGGCGACCAGAAAAAAGCTTTGGCAAAGCCAAATTCTTCTTCGTAAACCCAGTCTGCAACACCGTTGATGATTTCGTTTGTTTTACCATCGAACGTAATCTGTTTTTCGGATCCATCAGACAGGCTTTTCACAAAAATATTGTTTTCGCGCACAAAAGCGACCATGCTGCCATCGGGCGAAAAGGTTGCAAAAAGCTGTTTTCCGTTCGGCGAAAGTCGTTCTAACTTAATCGTTTTGAAATCGTACAGATAATATTCCGATTTCGAAGATCGACGGTAAATAGCTTCCGTTTCAGTCGGAATAAGCATTTTTGTTTCATCGCTGTTTAGCATATAAGAATGAACCGGAATCGGATGTTTTTTACCTTCGGGAACAAGCGTATTGAGGTTTAATAGCGTTTTGATTTTCTCACCTGTTTTATAACGATACACATTCAACAACGAATCGTCAATCACGGCGTAAGTATTTCCGTCTTTAAGCGGATTCATACCGTAGACCATTTTCGGATAAAAAACCGGATGCGTATAAATGTCGTCAATCGTGATTTTAGATTCTTGACTTTTTGCAACGAATCCAAAAGCCAACAAAAACGCTGATAACAAGAGTAATAAAGATTTAGAATGTTTCATAAGTGAATTGATTTAAGAGACAAATTTACTTATTTAAAGTCGATGCGACAAAAAAGGTTGTGAGATTTAATATTTGATGCTATTTTTGCGCCTCGTTTTGGGACGCTAGCTCAGTTGGTTTAGAGCGCTTGCTTGACAGGCAAGAGGTCACTGGTTCGATTCCAGTGCGCCCCACACTCAAAATCAAAAGGTTACACTTTTTAAGCGTAACCTTTGTTTTTTTATGCGCATACAAAATCGCATCAATTACCAGCACACCGAATCATTAAACCTGAGTTTTGGATAAGACAATATCAAATACATGTCGTTAGACATGTTATATTGGTAGGAATCAGAAATATACGAGACCAATGCATCCCATTCGGGATGCAACCTGACGGAATTGTTGTGTAAGGAATTTGTGTTTATTACAATGGATGCCGGTCTTCACCGGCATGACAAGGACGGAAAATGTCATTCCGACGAAGGTCGGAATCCATTGTACAAATGAAACACTTTACACACTTTTTGGGATACTACCTTGTGTTGTAACGGCACTATATGGTTGATAATTTGCATCATTTCTACCAATATAGAATCTCTAACTTGGTTAATGTCGTATAAATCAATTCATTACAAGTAAATCTTATCCAAAACTCTGGTATTAAGCCTAAAGCAACAACAAAATGATAAAAAAAATCCTGCTTTTTGGCAGGATTTTTTTAGTTAAAATAATGTTTTTCTTGTTATTTTATTTCCCAAGTGTCGCCACTATTGAGTAAATCTGTCATATTTTTTACTTTACAATTTTGCTTTTCGCTTTCGATAAGGTTGTCTAAAGCATCGTTGAATGTTTCAGTCGCTACCGAACGAATCACACCTATCGCAACCGGAAATTCGGGTGGCATCATGCGAGCCAACATCATGTGAATACCCGAATCAGCTTGTGTTTTGTCGTGTACTAGAATATCGGATTCTGTAATGCCGTTTTCACCTATTTTAACGACTTCTAATTTGGTGCCATTCAGGCGAATGCCTTTATTTTTTTCCTTACCGAAAATCAATGGTTTTCCGTGTTCGCATTTCACTTGATAGTCGTCTTTTGTATCGCGTCCGGTAATAATTTCGTGAACGCCTTGAGCAAAAATCACACAATTTTGAAGTACTTCACAAACAGATGTTCCCTTGTGTTTTGCAGCTTCGATAAAAATTTCGGTCATTTCTTTCGGATTCACGTCAACGGCTCTCGCAAAGAAATTGCCTTGAGCACCTATGACCAATTCGCCGGGATTGAACGGGCGTTCGTAAGTTCCTTGCGGACTGGTTTTTGTTTTCGTTCCTTTTGCTGTTGTGGGCGAAAACTGACCTTTTGTCAAGCCATAAATTCTATTATTGAATAGCAAAAGATTGATGTCGACATTTCTACGGACAACGTGAATGAAGTGATTTCCACCAATTGCCATGCTGTCGCCATCGCCCGAAATCATCCAAACCGAGAGTTTCGGATTTGCCAATTTCACACCTGTTGCCAAAGCTGCTGCACGACCATGAATACCATGAAATCCATACGTATTCATATAGTAAGGGAAACGCGATGAGCATCCAATTCCTGATACAACAACAAAATCTTCTTTTTTGATTCCGAGGTTCGGAAATACATTTTCCATTGCCCGAAGAATGGCGTGGTCGCCACAGCCAGGACACCACTTCACAAGTTGATTGCTGCTAAAATCTTCCTTTGTTAAATTAAGAACTTGATTTTCTATATTTTGATTTTCCATTACTTATTGATTTAAAAGGTCGTTAAATTTGTTTTCCAGTTCGGCAACCAAAAATGGCAGACCTTGAATCTTGTTGTATTGTTCGTATTTGTATTGCGGGAAATTCATGCGTAAATACTTCACAAATTGTCCATTATTGATTTCACAAACAATAATTTTCTTGTAGCGCGACAATATTTCTTCCGTGTTTTTCGGCAATGGCATGATGTGGCGGAAATGCGCTAAAGCAATCGATTTTCCTTTGCGTTGCATCTGCTCTACAACAGTTAACATAACACCGTAAGTACCGCCCCAGCTTACAACAAGAACATCGGCATCTTCTTTGCCAATAACTTCAAGTTCAGGAATATAATTTGCCACACGATTTACTTTTTCTTCGCGTAAATAGGTCATCAATTCGTGATTTGATGGATCATGTGAAACATTGCCTATGCCATTTTCTTTTTCAAGACCTCCTACGCGGTGGCGTAACCCTTCTGTTCCGGGAATAGCCCATTCACGGCATAATCTTTCTTCATTACGACGGTATGGCTTGTAATTGGCATCATTAGCTTTTGCTAACGGCGGAACAATTTCAGGAAGTTCATCCATATTTGGAATCCGAAATACTTCCGATCCGTTTGCTAAAGCACCGTCGGTCAAAAGAATGACCGGAGTCATGTGTTCCATCGCTAATTTAGAGGCTTCATAAGCACTATAAAAACAGTCGGTCGAACTTTTCGCAGCCAAAACAATAACTGGAGCTTCGCCATTACGTCCAAAAAGTGCTTGCATTAAATCGCTTTGTTCCGATTTTGTTGGCAAACCGGTGGAGGGTCCACCACGTTGCACATCGACAATTACCAAAGGAAGTTCGGTCATTACAGCCAATCCGATAGCTTCACTTTTAAGTGAAAGTCCTGGTCCGCTTGTCGTTGTAATAGCCATTGCTCCTGTAAATGAAGCACCAATAGCCGAAACGATTCCGGCAATCTCATCTTCTGCCTGAAAAGCACGGACTGAAAGATTTTTATATTTTGTCAATTCAGCCAAAATTTCCGTTGCCGGTGTAATAGGATACGATCCTAAGAATAATGGACGACCAGAGCGTTCGGAAGCTGCAATAAAACCCCAAGCCGTAGCTATATTTCCTGTAATATTTCTATATTTTCCTTTTGGAAGTGCTGTAGGTTCTACCTTGTAAGTATGGGCAAAAATTTCGAGCGTGTCGGCATAGCTGTGCCCTGCATCTAAAGCAGTTTTATTCGCTTTAACGATTAATGGATTTGATTTGAATTTCTTTTCAAAATAATCGTAAATCAACGAAGTGTCTCTATTGAACATGTACATGACGATTCCTAAAGCAAACATGTTTTTTGCTTTCAAAACCGATTTCACGTCCATATTAAATGGTTTCAGTGCTTCTTTGGTCAGGTTCGATATCGGAGTTTTGACTAATTTGTATTTGCTGAGGCTTCCATCTAAGGTGGGATCGGTCGTGTAACCTGCTTTTTCGAGTCCTTTTTCGTTAAAAGAATCGATGTCAACGATAATAATTGCACCTTCTTTTAACCAGCGCATGTTTGCTTTCAACGATGCAGGATTCATTGCTACGAGCACATCGACCATATCGCCGGATGTATGTATAAGGTTGCTTCCAAAATTAATTTGAAAACCGGAAACACCCGAAACGGTTCCTTGAGGAGCGCGTATTTCGGCAGGATAATCAGGGAATGTTGCAAAATCATTTCCCGTAAAAGCTGTTGAATCTGAGAAAAGAGATCCTGTAAGTTGCATACCATCGCCCGAGTCGCCTGCAAAACGAATAGCTACTTGCTCAAGTTCTACAACCTTACTATTTTTAGATGTCATAAATACGTATTTTATATTGCCGGCAAAGTTAAGTCTTTTAGTTTTTGGCTTGCAAGCACATTTTTTGCAAACGTTGTAAATTATTTGAACAATCTCTTGTTCATTAGCCTATTTAATTTATTTCGTGCCAATTACACACCTAATTTCCTTTCGGTCAATTTTTTGTTAAAAAACAAATTAGAACCAATCTAAATAAATTATTTATGACACAATCTATCTCTGAATTACCTATTATTTAATTTAGACTTTATATAAATTAAACTCAAATAGCTTTTCGAAATGAGCATTCAAGTATCTTTGTCTCGTTATTAACTTATTTAAACAGAAAATAATGGCTTACAAAATCACAGATTCATGCACAGCTTGCGGAACATGCGCTAGCGAATGTCCAGTCGGTGCTATTTCAGAAGGTGCTATCTATGTTATTGATCCCGATACTTGTATCGATTGTGGATCATGCGCTGATACTT
The DNA here is from genome assembly GCA_031262365.1 of Lentimicrobiaceae bacterium. Lineage (GTDB taxonomy): Bacteria > Bacteroidota > Bacteroidia > Bacteroidales > F082 > JAISHW01. The sequence continues at coordinate 7,318 of JAISHW010000074.1, read as the reverse complement.
GCCCTGTAGAAGCAATCGTAGCTGACTAATAATTTAATTTTTTTCATTGATTGTTACAAAGAAAAAGCTTGTCGTCAGACAGGCTTTTTTCATGCGACAACTAGTCGTTTTTCGCTACTTTTGTTTTTTTTTAAAGACATTTTTTTATGCGGAAGAAAGTAGATTTCTTGATTATCGGATCCGGTATTGCCGGACTCAGTTATGCATTAAAAGTTGCTGACCATGGTAGTGTTTTGGTTGTATCGAAATCAAAAGCAGCCGAAACATCAACAAGTTATGCTCAAGGCGGAATCGCTGCTGTAATGTATAATCCTGACACATACGAAAAACACATTCAAGATACTTTAATAGCCGGAAGCTACCTGAACGATGAAAAAATCGTGCGAATGACCATTTCCGAATCAACCGACCGCATTAAAGAACTTATCGAATGGGGGACAAATTTCGACATGCAAAACGGTAAGTATGATTTGGCTCGCGAAGGCGGACATTCGGAAAAACGTGTACTGCATTTTCAAGATAAAACAGGAGCCGAAATTCAACGCGCACTACTCGAAGCTGTCAGACAACATCCTAACATTGAATTATTAGAAAATCAATTTACGGTTGATATCATCACACAACATCATTTAGGAGTTGTCGTAAAACGCTCTACGCCCGACATCCAATGCTATGGTGCTTATATTCTTTGCCCCGAAACCGGAAAAGTGAGTACCGTTTTAGCCAAAACAACCATGATTTGTACCGGGGGTGCCGGAAATGTATATCAAACGACTACCAATCCGAAAATTGCTACCGGAGACGGAATCGCCATGGTTTACAGAGCAAAAGGAGCTGTCGACAACATGGAATTTATTCAGTTTCATCCTACTTCTTTATACAATCCGAAAGAGCGTCCTTCGTTTTTGATTACCGAAGCCTTGCGCGGAGCCGGAGCCATATTGAAAGACGGCAACGAAAAAGAATTCATGCAAAAATACGATAAACGGAAATCGTTGGCACCGCGCGATATCGTTGCCCGAGCAATTGACAATGAGATGAAACTTTCTGGAAGTGAATATGTTTACTTAGACGCACGTCGTATTCCGGAAAACGAAATCATGAATCATTTCCCGACTATTTATGCGAAATGTTTAAGTATCGGAATTGATATTCGAAAAGACCTCATTCCTGTTGTTCCCGTGGCACACTATATCTGTGGCGGCATCAAAACAGACGAATTTGGTCGCTCAAGTATCAAAAATTTGTATGCCTCAGGAGAGGTTACTTCAACAGGACTTCACGGAGCAAACAGATTGGCATCAAACTCGTTGTTGGAAGCAGTCGTTTTTTCGCATCGCGCAAGTATTGATGCCATCGAAAAAATAAAAACAATCGATTTTTGCGACGGAATTCCTGACTGGAACGCTGACGGAACCGTTACAAACGAAGAAATGATTCTGATTACGCAATCGCGGAAAGAATTGCAGTCAATCATGAGCAATTATGTCGGAATTGTCCGTTCCGAACTCCGTTTGAACCGTGCCATGACACGACTCGAAATGCTTTATAAGGAAACCGAAGAATTGTATGAAAAATCCATTGTTACCGAACCAATTTGCGAGCTTCGAAACATGATCAAAGTAGCTTATCTGATCACGAAATTTGCATTAAAACGTAAAGAAAGTATTGGCTTGCATTACATTATCCCCAACTAAAAAAATAAAATGGCACTCATAAAAACACTAAAAGGCATTACACCTACAATTGGGAAAAACTGTTATTTGGCTGAAAATGCAACAATTATAGGAGATGTCGTTATAAAAAAAGATTGCAGCGTTTGGTTTCAAGCAGTCATCAGAGGCGACGTTGACAGCATCCGCATTGGCGAAAACGTAAACATTCAAGACGGTGCTGTGATTCATTGTACTTATCAAAAAGGACCTACAACAATCGGAAATAATGTTTCGATCGGGCACCGCGCTATTGTTCACGGCTGCACCATTCACGACAATGTGCTGATTGGTATGGGAGCCATTGTAATGGACGGTGCTGTTGTCGAAAGCAATTCGATAGTTGCAGCCGGATCGGTCGTAACAAAAAACACGATTGTCGAATCGGGAAGCGTGTATGCCGGATCGCCTGCTCGAAAAATAAAAGCAATCGATCAACGGCTTATCGAAGACGAAATTGTTAGACTTTCGAACGATTACTCGATGTATGCAAGTTGGTATCAATGAATTGAGAAAAACAAATTACAAGGGAACTTCTAAAAATCCCAATCTCTGCGTTACGCTTCTTCAACAAAATGCTCGTTTACGTTAGTAAACTCCGCTTTTGTTTCAGTCGCAAGCCTTAATATTGGAATTTTTAAAAGTTCACAACAAATAGAAAGAGATAAGTAAAAATTTGAAATTGACTTACACCTTGCTTCTTTCAACTTATATCTTGTTTAAACTTTGGCAAGAAAATTGTGAATTTTAAATGAAGTGCATTAAAAATTAAACGTAGAAAATTACAACATATATGTATTATTTCTTCAAAACATTTTATACCTGTTGCTTTAATTAGTTTATTTTGTAACTTTGCTTTTATATTTAAGATACTAAATAGTAAATTTTATTCAACATTTTATTCACAAAAATTAATTTTATCATGAGAAAAATCAGTTCGATCTTAATGATCTCAATGCTCGCAGTAGCCACACTTTTCACATCTTGCAATAAAGATGAGGATAATGAAGACAAAAGACCAACATTAAACTTTATTGGTGGCGACGGTTACACTTCAACCAGTTCAACCATCACTTTGGGAGAAGAAATTCTTGTCGGTTGGAATGCGTTTTCAAACACATCTACTTCAAAAAAATTAAGCCATTTCGAAGCTCGTATTGTTACAATAGGAATGGAAGATCAATTACTCGTAAATGAAGATATCAACGGGACTTCTTATTCTTCTGAAAGTTTTAGCATATCTGCTTCAGGTGCAGGAGTTTTTGATATAAAAGCTACAGTAACCGACAATGCCGGCGAAACAAGAACCGTTTCTATCACTATCACGGTTGAAGAAGCAACGAATCCGGATACGCCGCTGACAGAAGCAGAAGATTTCACATGGAATCGCGAAGGAAGCGCAGCCGGAACCGGTTTATCACAATTCGGTTTGAAATGGACTTCGAATGCTAAAGAAGTAAAAGCTAAGATCATAAAAGATAACGCTACAAAATTGGTAAATTTAGGCTCAAGTGCTTGGACAACAATTACAACTCAAGAAGCTTTGATTGCAGCTATTGATGCGGCAACAGATATGGAGGCTTATCACGAAGTTTCGGCTGAGGCAAACCACACTTATGACGATGTTATCGGAACAATAGTTGACGGAACCTATTACATGATTCATGTAACAAGCGGAACCGTTGCTAATGATATATCTACCGGAACTGCTATTACAATTACCGGACAATATAAAAAATAGGATAAGTTCATTTGTTAAATGTTTGATATTTTTGAGAGGCTGTCAATTTTTGGACAGCCTCTTTTTTTTAGAAGTTCCCTTTATTCCATTTTTAGCAAACGTCCTTTCCCATTTCCTTCTCGAGATACTTTTTGGGGGTTGCCATAATAATACATATCGCCGATATTTGTAATAGTTACCGATAATTCATTTTTTGCACGTACGCGGCAATCATTCGAACCGGTAAGATTGGCATAAGTATGATTTGTTATCAAATATTGTGCGTCGATGTAACCGTAGCTATAACTATTGATAAAATTCACATGTGAATAGCCTGAAACTTTAATAGCAGCAGTTCCGTAAAGTAGCACTATCGAATTCCATTCACAATTCACTTTTAAATCAATATCGCCGGAACCTTCTTCTACAAAAATTGAAAAATACTTTCTATAAGATGAATCTTGTTGTATTTGCGTCAAAAAACCGCGTATCGTATCCATCGATGTCAGATTTCCCACCGAATGGTAATATATCGTTTCCATTTCTTTATAATAAACCCGCACTTTCAAAGGTTTATCGTAACTGCGCACCCAATTGCATTCATTTTCGTTCGCAATGATTAGGCAGGAATCATCCGTTAGGGTTGTTTTTATTTTTTGCATCAAATTTTCTCCTGCTGTAATTTCGACTTTTTGTTCGTTACCACTGATTAGCTCCACGTCGACATTGTCGTGCATTTTTATGCGGCAAAAAAATTCGGAAAACTCACGTGTTTCGGTTACAATAGGTCCTGTAGCCGTAAACATATCGAATGGCGATTTTTTACATCCTGTCATAGAAAACAAAATTGCAGACAAGATCAGAAGTGTTATTTTCGTCTGTTTTTCCATGATTTATAATATTTTATATCGAACCGATAGCCCAAACCATAACCAATATAATCAGCTCGAGCTAAATGTGTTGTCAATCCAACTTTCAAAAACAATTTATTTGTTATCAAATATTTCACATTCAATTTCTGATAAAATATCCCTTCGCTTAAATCTAAATCGTCTCTCCAAACATGAAACCCGACATTGAACAAAAACGAAACCCGTCCGAGTAGCATTTCGTAAAGCACATTAACACCGGGTTTCAATAATTCAATATCTTTTTTGATAAACGTATCGTAGCGGTATTTTAAAACAGTTTCGTCTGAATAATCCAACACCAAATCAAAGCCTATGCCTAATTTGCCTACCATCGAGACTTGTTTTGAGACATCAATAGCCAAATTGTAGACCGGATGTGCCGTTCCGTATTCTTGCGTCATATCTTTATATCCATACAGAAATGAACATTCGATGGCAAACCATTGTTTTCCATCAAACTCAAATTTATACAATTCAGGCAATATTTTTTTTTCGAGATAACGATTCGGGTTCCTTAAAAAATAAGAAGCACCGCCACTCACGCTAATAATATTGATTCCATTATTCGGAGTTTTTGTCGAACCATTCGAAAAGTGCGTTAATCCTCCTGAAACAAAAAACGTCAGCCGTTTTGTTACCGCACGACGGTAATCAAAATAAATACTTGCCGCCGCGTTGATATGCGAACCGATTGCAAAATTTCGGTAATTGGTTTTTGCATCGAAATGATTGGTAAGATATCCGATTCCTAATCCAAACCGAAAACTAAGTTGATTTTTTGTTTTACCAAATAACGAAAGGTTTACAAACGGATAAACAGCATATACGCTCCCAATTTCTTCAAAACCTCCTAAGTCAGAATAATATACAGCCACGCCCATCAGCGGATAGCGATAGACGGTTTCCCAATTATTTTTTCCGTAAGTAGCACGAAACAACGAAATTTCATAAGCCGGAAAATGTGCCGAAAAACGTTTCATCTCGAAATGATGCTGAAAGAAAAAGCCATAATGCATACGTGCTTCCAGCTGAAAATTATGCTTCGTCGAAGGCATACCAATCTGTGAAAAAGAATCCGGCAAGAAAAGAAATAAGCTAAACAACAGCACAAAAACAAAACGCTTCATCACACCAATCTTTACGCTTAAAACTCTTGCAAAATTAAGAAAATCATCATTAAGTCTAAAAACACACTTTTGCAAACACGCCGATTTACCACCATTTTTACCAACATAAAAAACTTACTTTTGCAAAAAAATAATACCATGAACGAAAAATTAGAGGCTTTCGGAAAACTGCTCGATATCATGCAAACTTTACGTAAAGAATGTCCTTGGGACAAAAAACAAACCATCGAAAGCCTTCGTTACCTCACCATCGAAGAAACATACGAGCTTAGCGAAGCCATTCTCGATAAAAACATGAGCGAAATCAAAAAAGAACTTGGCGACTTGATGTTGCATTTAGTTTTTTATGCACAAATTGCTTCCGAACAACAAGCGTTCAATATTAAAGACGTACTTGATTCAATCAGTGAAAAACTGATAACACGCCATCCACATATTTTTAGCGATGTAAAAGCAGCAACAGCCAAAGATGTAGCCAAAAACTGGGAAAAAATCAAACTCAAAGAAGGCAAAAAATCGGTTTTAGAAGGCGTTCCGAACGGTTTGCCGGCTTTAGTCAAGTCGTATCGTATGCAAGAAAAAGCAGCGGGTGTTGGGTTCGAATGGGACAATCGCACTGACGTTTTGAAAAAAATAATCGAAGAATGCGATGAATTGAATGTCGAAATTGAAAACAACACTTCGCACGACAAAATCGAAGACGAATTTGGCGACCTGATGTTCGCTTTGGTAAACTATTCCAGATATCTCGGCATCAATCCGGAAGACGCACTCGAACGCTCGAACAAAAAATTCAAACGTCGATTTACGTATATCGAAGAAAAAGCCGCCGAAACGAATCGCAGGCTTCACGATATGACACTTAGCGAAATGGATCATTATTGGAATGAAGCAAAAAAACACGAGTAAAATGCCGCGACAAGCAATTTGCTGTTTTTACCTCTTATTATTTCTATTTAGCAACAATTGTTTTTCACAAAACGAAAATCAATGCAAAATTCGTTTCGATGGCGATTATATAAAAAACTATTGGAAATCAGGCGTTACCACCATTACGCAAGTAAAATCGTTCGAAACAAAAGAATGGATTGCTGTGGGTGCTGTTGCTACTTCGACAGCTTTGATTTATGTTTATGACAAAACTATTTTTTCTTTTTTTGATCGCCAATTTACCGATAAACAAGCTAAAAATAGCACGAATATCACCGATGCTTTCGGCAACGGATTCGTTGCTTTACCATTGTTCGCCGTGATGTACATTGTCGGAAACAATGAAAAAAACTGCCATCTCCGCAAAACATCTTTAGTCGGATTGCAAGCATTTGTTTTTAGTGCTGGCAGCTCGTTGATTCTCAAAGAATTGACAAAACGATCGCGTCCGTCGCAAAACGAAAATCCTCATATTTGGCAAGGTCCTTTTGGCAACAATCATCGTAGTGCTTTTCCTTCGGCGCATACAGCGATTGCTTTTTCTGTTGCAACAGTTTTTTCTGAGATGTACCGCGAATCTGTTTGGGTCGGAATTACAGCTTATACTTTAGCCGGTTTGACGGGAATCGGGCGCCTTGTGAAAGGAAAACATTGGGCTTCAGATGTTGTTGCCGGAGCTGCTTTGGGTTATTTTATCGGAAAAGGTGTTGTGCTTTTCAACAAAAAACAGCAACAAAAAAATCCATTTTCGCTCAAAACTTCTTTCAACGAAAATGGATTCGGTATTGCGCTCACATTTTAGGGAACTTCTAAAAATTTCAATATCAAGGCTTGCGACTGAAACAAAAGCGGAGTTTACTAACGTAAATGAGCATTTTGTTGAAGAAGCGTAACGCAGAGATTGGGATTTTTAGAAGT
>JAISHW010000072.1 GCA_031262365.1 Lentimicrobiaceae bacterium | reverse complement strand
ACTTCTAAAAATTTCAATATCAAGGCTTGCGACTGAAACAAAAGCGGAGTTTACTAACGTAAATGAGCATTTTGTTGAAGAAGCGTAACGCAGAGATTGGGATTTTTAGAAGTCCCCTTATTTTTTTGTTTCGTTACATTGTTGTTCATCATCGTTTTCGTGCGTGCAATTTGTTCCTTGAAGTTCGAACTCCAATGTAACGTGACTTATTTCTAATTTTTTTAGTTTCAAGCGCAGTTGTTCTTTAACCGGTTCCATCTGGGCGATGTTATCAATAACGATGTGTGCTGTCAAAGCGTTTTCGGTTGTGCTGATTGCCCAAATGTGTATATGGTGCAATGCAACGACATGTTTCTCGGAACAAATAGCCTTTACTATTTCATCGAAATTGATTGCCGAAGGAACACCATCAAGTACTAATCGGATGCTGTCGTTAAGTAATCCCCAAGTCGAATACACAATAATTCCGGCGATTACAATGCCGATGATTGCATCGATAATTACCCAGTCGGTAATTAAAATTACGATTCCCGAAATCACTACACCAACCGAAACCAAAGCATCGGCAATCATGTGCAGGTAAGCACCTTTTACATTCAAATCTTTATCTTTATTGTTTATGAAAAGTCGCGCCGTAATGCCGTTAATAATTACACCAATTCCGGCAACGATGGTGATTACGATGCCTTCGACAGGTTGTGGATTCATCAGTTTTTCGATGCTTTCAATAAGAATAAAAACAACTGCAATCAAAAGAATTATCGCGTTGAAAAGCGAAACTAAAATGGTGCTTTTTTTGTAACCGTATGTGTATTTGTGGTTCGAACGCACTTTTACTAACCGAAATGCAATCATGGCTAAAATCAGGCTGGCTACATCGCTTAGATTATGTCCGGCATCGGAAATAAGTCCCATCGAATTCGACCAAAATCCTGCCGCAAACTCGGCAACAATGAAAACCGCATTCAGTATAATGCCGATAATAAAAGCTCTGTTGAGCGTGTCGACTGTTTGCACGTGATGTTGGTGTTTGTGATCGTGTGCCATATAGTGATCGTTTTTGTGTAGGAAGCAAATGTAGTTTATTCAACTTTCGCAAGTAGTTTAAGTTGCTGATTTGTATAAAAAAAGTCGCATCAAAATTTTGCAGATTCACTGAATTTCAGTAATTTAGTGCTTTCAAAAACGCAAGACAAAATCAAAATGCGACACAACAAAACTACCCATTTCGTTTCAGAATTGCAAACCTATTTCAATTCGAATGATAAAATAACCCAAACACTGTATTCCCTGCTCAGTTCGTTTTCTTTTCTGGGAAAGATATTTCGAGTATTCGATAAAGTCAATACAGAATATACTCATTATCATCGTTTTATAACCATGTTGTTATATCCGTTTTTTGATGTAAAAGACACTTCTCATTTTTCACAATCTACTTTATACCAACAGTTTAAATGTGGAAAAGCCGTGTTTTATCGCATGTTACGCACAGTATTCATTTACACGTTGTTGACAACAAGAATCAGCCTCTCGTTTTTTATTTTTAAAGTGTTTTTTCTGTTGTTTTTTGCTAAGCCCGTAGTCTCCTTTTTTTCCTTTTTCTCCGTGAAGAGAAAAATCCAACGAAAAGAAACTTTTATCATCGTGATAACCAAGGAATAAGCCTTTGAAACCGTAGTTAAACGTGTGATACAAAAACAGCAATGCTGATGGATATGATCCGTACCGCCATTTCAAAGGGTATACATTTCGATTATCTGCTCACCGATAGTTGGTTTGTCAATTTTGAACTGATAAAATTTATAGCCACAAGACGCATCAAATGCCACTTTCTTGGAATGCTTAAACGAGGGAACACCAACTACTTTGTCGCTCCTTATTTAGTCGCTCCTTATTTACTCAAATTCCGTGGAGAATTAATCTGTGTGAGGGAAAAAACAGTCATGTAAAGCAGTCGAAAAATAAAGTCAAAAAGCTCTTCTTTGAGCTTTTCCATCAATTTCTTGAACTTAAGCTTCCAATGCGCTTAAAGAACAGCCGTTTTGCCGCGTAAAAATCAGAAAATCTGCTGTACTGTTGCGTATTGTAAGTTGCTTGTTCATGTTATGTTATTTTTGCTCGCAAATTAAAAACGGTTGCGGTTGGTATTAGCAATATAAAATTTTGTTTATTCATTCGTCTTCATTATTCTCTTTCAATTCTTTCAACAGTCTATCAAAATCCGATTCTATGCGTTGCGTTTTGTTGAACTCGGTGTATTCGGCTTCGGCATATTGGTCGGCTTGCTGCTTGGAAATTTTGCCATTGTCATTCAAAATTTTGTAACGACGAAATTCCAAAAACTCATTTACGCTGGCAGCAAATTCTTCCATTGTAAATGTATTTTCGCGCTCCACCAAATCTTCAATATAATCAAAATATCCGGTAACAGCCCGTTCCAAACGGCGTATATCTTGCTCCGGCAGATAATTTTTCGCAACGGTAACATCTGATTTTAGGATACGACCATCGGGCGAATTTTTCCAAGTTTCCAAGCCCATATTGGTTTTGGTGCGGTCGGCTTTGGTGTAAATAATTTCGGCGGCAGTCTGTCCGGTTATTGCGTAGTGAAATTTGTTTTGCACCATAGCATAAAATTTCCGAGTAACAGCAGAATGACCGTCATAATCAATGCTGCACTCGGCAAAAATATCGGTAATCTGCTGCCAAATACGGCGTTCGCTGGCACGGATAGAGCGCACACGCTCCAAGAGTTCACGGAAATAATCTTTTCCGAAAGCCGTTTTACCTTGTTTCAGTCGCTCGTCGTCAAGCACAAAGCCTTTGGTTATGAACTCTTTCAGCGTTTTTGTAGCCCAAATGCGGAATAGCGTTGCCTTAGCCGAATTTACACGATAGCCTACGGAGATAATGGCATCGAGATTGTAAAACTTTGTTTCCACATTCTGAGTTTTGCCTTCTATTGCGCCATGTTGAGTGGTTATTTCCAAAATGGAAACAACCACTTTTTCGTCTAACTCGCCCTCTGCAAAAATATTTTTAATATGCTTGCTTATTGCCGGCACTTGCACATCAAACAACTGTGCCATAGCCTTTTGCGTAATCCAAATTGTTTCGTCTTTAACCACCACATCTACTTTTACATTTTCTTGCGGGGTGTTGTATATTAGGAATTGGAGGGATTGGTTCATTGCTGATTGTTGTTTTATTACTTTTCCATTCTATTGCATTGTTCTTCTCTTCACTCGTTTTTACCGTCTTCGGCAGTATGCCGGAATTTCCGGCATACTGAATTTTCTTCCAATTCGCCTGAGGCAAATAAGTTTTTCAAATGTCCCACTATTGTAGAGCGGCTTTTTTGAAACAATTCAGCCATTGCTTCTGCTCGCAGCCACACATTTTCGTCTTCTATGCGCACGGCAATGCCTTCTTCGCCGTTTTGCCGTGTGAAAATCAAAAAATCTGCCGTGCTGTTGCGTATTGTAAGTTGCTTATTCATTGCTTTGGGGTGTTGTATATTAGAAATTGGAGGGATTTGTTCATAGCATTTTTCTTTCATTTTCCAATACGGTTCGCAACTCGTCCAAATCGGGCAGATAAAAGCGGTATTTTGATACAAAAAGGTTATTGTTATTACCGTACATGGCGTATTGTACCATTACTTCGTCTTTTTCTTTGGCAAGGATAATGCCTATCGGCGGATTGTCGCCGTCGTTGTTTTTGTCTATGGCAAAATAGCCGAGATATAGGTTCATTTGTCCTATGTCTTCCTGTTTTACTTTGCCTATTTTGAGGTCTATTACCACATAACATTTTAGAATAATGTGATAAAAAACCAAATCAGCATAATAGTTTGTATTATTGACTGTTAAACGGTATTGTCGTCCGACAAAGGCGAAACCTTTGCCGAGTTCGAGCAAAAAAGTTTCTATATTGTTTATCAACGCATCTTCAAGGTCTGATTCGGCAGGGTGAAATTCGGGTATATTCAGAAAATCAAGCGTATATGTATCTTTTATAATATCTTCCGGCTTTTCTATTCTATTTCCACTTTTTGCTAAAGCCAAAATCTGTTTTTTGCTTTTTCCCAAAGCCAATTGCATAAAAAGTCCACGCTCTTTTTGGTGGCGCAATGTTCTTACACTCCAATTTTCATTGGTCGTTTCCGCAAGATAGAAATTGCGTTCAAGTTCATTGTCTATATTCACAATTTCAATAATATGCGACCAACTCAATTTTCCAGACAGTGTCTGGAAAATTGGAAAATGCGAATAAAATAGCCTCATATAGAATAGATTAGACTTTGAAAATCCTTTACCGAGCGAAGCCGTTAAGTCTTTGGAGAGATTGACTAAAAGCGAATCTCCATATTTTGCACGCACATTGCCTTGCTGCTCAAACTCAACAATGTATTTACCTATATTCCAATAGGTTTCAACAAGGGCATTATTGATAGCTACGGCTACGCTCTTTTTTGAGTCGGCAACCAGCGAGGATATTTGCCGTATCAGTGAGTTGTAATTTTTATCGGTGTGCTTTTCTGTTTTGTTCATAGTAATCATAAGTTATAAATGATGATTGCTTTATTTTCTCTTCGTGGTGGCGGACTCACGCAGGCACTCCTAATTTCTTTATTTGCTAATTGCATTCATCTTCCTGTTTTTCAAATAGATAACTTATTAAAAGTGATAATGTTTTGTGGTTTTCTTGTTGATATTGTGACATAGGGCGTAATCTTAAAGCGATAAACTTTTCATTTTTCTGTGGTTGAGAACAAATTATATTTTCATTTCCGATATTACTTGAATATGCAGATGCGTCAAAGTTATTTGAGAAAATAACAATACCAATATTTGCTTGAAAATCTTTCATATACCCTAAAACGGTCAAGTTGTCATTTGAATTCCAATCTTTATATTTTGTATCAAAAACAATTTTAGCCCCTCTATATTCAATGTACCATTCTACGCAAGTCCTTTTAAGAATATTTGATGATGTCGTTGCATTCCCACTTGTTTTTTGTCCCATATAATTATAATAAACTTGCCCACTGTCTGAAATGGACAACAATTCTAAATTCCGTTTTGAATTGATATAACAATATTGTGAAACATAATTTTTCCGTTTTTGTAAAAGAACAAATATAAATTCACAAAAACACCACAATTCAAATAAATGAGGAATATCCGTGGTTGATGTAATCAAGATGTCTTTACCTACACCTATTTTAGTCTCAATTTTCAAATAATTTTCTCTCCAATGTAAAGCGTATTGCGTTTGCAAATTATTTATTATTATTGCGGCTTTTTCATATTCAGAGGACATACTACTAATGTAAGAAGATAAAGATTTTTCAAATTCATCTCCTAATGTGTTTGATAATAGAACTTTAAATTCTTTTGTTGTTTTTACAATAAACGATTGTATGATTTGATGCGAACTATAATTTTTGTCAATTTTGTCCGACAGAATATTGCATATCTCCTTTAATTTTACAATAATTTGTTCGTAATTTTTAGGACATTTTTTTTTATCGAAATACTTTAAAATTTCTTCTGTATGAATGTAGTATTCTAAAAATACTCGATAACGGAATAAATAATCAATATCTAATACATTTTTTTCGGTCTTTTTAAAAATCACTTTTCCACCTCCATTATAGATGTTTTCAAAAGTTTGACTCCAATTTACATTTTTGGGGTTTGGTAATTCGTTAGAGTCTTTTCTAATAATTTTTTCTAAATGGTTCAATACATATTTTTGAAAATCCTTCCACGATTTTAGAATATTGAGACCTATCAAACTGATTTTATGAAATACAATTCTATCGCTATCATTTTCAGCTGAATCATTTATCCCCACAGCAGCGGAATAAACGGATTTATTTGAACTCCGAAAATCTGTTAAAATAAGCGTGGATGCTCTTTCTAACATAAAATTGATAGATCTTTTATCGTACACAGACTATATGATTTTATGTAACAAATTTACACAGTTTGATAATTTGCTATCTTGAAAAATGCGAATTAAATTACTTTTAACATCTGGCGAAAACTCTCTTATTTTAAGTAGTATATTATCCCTAATTATATCGTCAACATTTATCGTGAAGCCATTTTTTTTATTTATTTCTTTTGTTTCTAATACGCTTAATGCGTCAATGATGTACGAAGTGCCAAAAATCGGGTTCTCCAAATTTAATTCATCTTCCATTTTCCTTATTCGCTCGATAATCGCACCATAATTATCGAGGATTTGATAATATTTGCTGTCTCCAACTTTATTTTTGCTATTACTTAGAAGCTTGTGTATCAATTCTATTTCTAAATCTGTATCATTCTTATTAAATTCGATTACTCTAAAACGGCGTACCATTTGTTGTGATATGTGATACAGGTGATTGAAATCCATTTTATTTGTTGCACAAATTATTTTTATTCCTTGAGGAACATTGATTGATTTAAAACCTTCAACGACTAGTTCAAATTCTTTAACTGTCAATATGGAATTCCCGTTTAAATAATCTACGATTCCACTAAACATATCGTCAGCTTTGCCTCTTGTCAATTCATCTAACACAAATAGTATATTTTGATTTGTCTCAATACACTCTAAGATTGATTCGAGAAAAATACCAATATGCGGAACTAATTTGTTTTTTAGTAGTTTCTTACCACCTAATATATCGTAATTATCCCAATCTGAAGCAACTGAATGATAGTTAATTTTAATTTGTTGATTTTGATTTGTTTCATAAAACAAATTCATTTTTTTAAGAAGTGATGTTTTCCCTATTCCCGAAGGACCTACAATAATAATATGCTTGTTTTCTGTCAATGCAGAAGCAATATCTTCCAAAAATTTTTTAGGGTATGCGAGATTTTGGTTGAAAAAATCTTGTTGAATATCTGATATATTTCTAAGTTTAGGGAATATAGATTGAGATTCAAAAGACGATTCCCAGATTTTGACGATTCTATTTTTCAGTTTTTCGTATTCCAAAGTTTGTTCATCGCTTTCAATCATTTCTTCTACAATACCTTCAAGAGTATTTATTTTATCTTTTAACGAATTAATTTGCAATTCGGTTTCTTTAAAATGAATTATTCTGCTTTCTTCTAACGCTTTTACTGTTTCTTCAAGAACATTAATCTTGCTTGTCAGTTTATTGATATGTAAATCACTTTTGTAGATTTGATCGTTTAATTTTTTAAAATCAAAATTATCTTTTTTGCTGTTCTCAATATTGCTTTGTTTATTTTGAGATTCATTTTCATTGAGAGGAAGATGTTGAAGTGATTTTAAAATCTCCTCTGGTGAATTTACACTCAATCCTACTTTATAGCCTCGTATTTCAGGGATAGTCATAAATGAAATTTTATCCAATATTGCTATTTCTGTCTTGTTCAACCATGAATGACGCCTTAATTGAAGCCCCAATTGGTTTGCATTTCTTATAATTTTATTGATATTTATAGCCTTTGTTCTGGCATACTCTTGTACATTCATAACTATTGAGATATTTTTATACTTCGCTGTTTGTTTGTATTTGGGTGGTGGGTGGGTAAAGCTGAAAAATGGTGTAGCCATTCTTGGGCGTAGAGTTTGCGGTGCGAGGTGAAACTTGATATTTAACTATTGATGCTATGCAACTAAGTACTTCCTTGTAAAAAGGAATACCAATACAAAGAAGAAATATAATTCCAACAAGTAAAAAAGTAAAAAAATCTCGTAAAGTAAAATTCGTTTTCATATCACTGTTTTACAATTATAGTAAAATGTCTTATATGTTTTATTCTTTCCACTTCCCCATTTCTCAATGTCTCCCACCCTCGACAGAAAATCTATAAATCGACCAAAAAATCACCAACAGTATCCGGCGATATAACCTGCATGGTTTCAACATTATAAGCCGCACTGAACGAAGGGTTTATTTTTGGTTGTTTTTTGGCATTCCACTTAAATTCAAAGGCAGCAATGCGTCCGTCTTTTTCCTCTATATAATCTATTTCTTGCTGATCTTTGGTGCGCCAAA
>JAISHW010000070.1 GCA_031262365.1 Lentimicrobiaceae bacterium | reverse complement strand
ACTTCTAAAAATTTCAATATCAAGGCTTGCGACTGAAACAAAAGCGGAGTTTACTTGGCGTAAATGAGCATTTTGTTGAAGAAGCGTAACGCAGAGATTGGGATTTTTAGAAGTTCCCTATACTAATATTTCCTGAAAAGAATACGCTCAAATGTCTTTTAAAGACGTGTTTTGAGCTGTTTTTGGGGATAAAAGCTGTTTTCACAAAAGGCGTTAATCGTTCTCCGACAAAAAATCAATGGTGTGTTTCAAGCCTTCGAATCCGGTTCGTTGCACCGCCGAATTTTTGAATAGTTGCTTGAACATTTGTTTGTCGAGCTGCTCCCAGTCCGATTTTTGCATTGCCAACAAGGCTTCTGAAGGTTGAAACAGTGGCTCATTGTTAGGTTTTGCGAAACGGTTCCATGGGCACACATCTTGACAAATATCGCAACCGAAAATCCAATTGTCGAAGTTTTTTTTATCTCGATTTTCGAACGTTCCTTTGTGCTCGATTGTCAAATACGAAATACATTTTCGAGCATCGAGCGAAAAAGGTTTTTCGAGTGCTCGGGTTGGGCACGCATCAACACAAGCGGTGCAATTTCCGCAACGATTCTTCATTTTTTCGCCTTTTTGCGTTAAAACCACAGGCAAAAATAAGTGAGCGATAAAACAAAAACTTCCTGTTTTAGGATTGATGAGCGAAGTATTTCTCCCGATAAAACCGAGTCCACATTTCGCTGCTAAAGCACGGTCGAGCACTGGTGCCGAGTCGCAAAAAACACGCGCTTCGGGCAGTTTTCCGGTATGTTGTTCGACGAATTGCAACAACACATTCAACCGTTTTTTTACCACAAAATGGTAGTCGGTTCCGTAAGCGTATTTGGCAATTTTGTAGTTGTTTATTTCTGTAAGTCTTTCTTTTGGAAAGTAATTAAACAGCACACTTACAATTGATTGTGTATTTTCTGCCAACAAAACCGGATTGTAGCGTTTTTCTTTGTTGCGGTGCATGTAGTGCATCGTTGCTGAAAAGCCTTTTTCGAGCCATTTTTCAACAAATTCAGCAGCTTCTTTCAATGGTTCGGCTTTTGTAATGCCGCAGGCTTCGAATCCGAGCGCAAGTGCTTTTTCGACAATTCGATCTGAAAACTCCTGATTTTCAATCTGAATGTACATCAGATATCGAACAATTTTTGTTGTGTTGGATTTTTTATTTTTCCTAAATGCTTATATGCCAACTCGGTAGCTTCGCGTCCACGTGGTGTTCGCATCAAAAATCCTTCTTGAATCAGAAACGGTTCATACACATCTTCGATTGTTCCCGGATCTTCGCCGACTGCCGTAGCAATGGTGTTGAGACCAACCGGACCACCTTTAAATTTATCGATAATGGTAAGCAAAATACGGTTGTCCATTTCGTCGAGTCCGTATTCATCGACATTTAACGCCTGCAATCCGAAACGCGCAATTTCGAGATTGATGTCGCCGTCGCCTTTTATCTGTGCAAAATCGCGAATGCGGCGCAACAAAAGATTCGCAATACGCGGTGTTCCGCGGCTTCGACACGAAATTTCAAGAGCCGCTTCGTCTTCGATCGGGACACGCAAAATCGAAGCCGAACGCCTGATGATTCCCGCCAATGTCTTCGAATCATAATATTGCAATCGTAAATTGATTCCAAAACGCGAACGCAAAGGTGCGGTGAGCAAACCCGAACGTGTTGTGGCACCAATCAACGTAAACGGATTAAGCGCAATTTGTACGCTCCGTGCGTTGGGTCCTGTTTCGATCATGATATCGATGCGATAATCTTCCATTGCCGAGTACAAATATTCTTCGACAACCGGACTCAACCGGTGAATTTCATCGATAAACAACACGTCGTTTTCTTCGAGATTGGTAAGCAAACCAGCCAAATCACCCGGCTTATCAAGCACCGGACCAGAAGTAATACGCACGTTAACACCCAATTCATTTGCAATAATATGTGAAAGCGTCGTTTTGCCCAATCCCGGAGGACCGTGCAGCAACACATGATCGAGTGCTTCAGAACGTTGCGATGCCGCTTTGACAAAAACGCGCAAGTTTTCGACAACCTGTTCCTGACCAGCAAAACTCGAAAAAGCATCCGGACGGAGCACTTTTTCAATCTCTTTTTCGGCATTGGTCAGTTTTTCGCCGTAAGCATCTAAATTCTCGTTCATTGAATCCGATTAGCTTACAAAAGTACAAAATATCTATGGTTCGGAAAACGTTGTTATGACATCGCTTTTCTGTTTTTGAAAATGAAACAAATAATTCTGTCGTGTTGGGGCTTTTTTCTTTAATTTAGCAGCTTGAGATTGACTTGTTTCGTTGTTCGAATAACATTAGAGCAAACACAAAGCAATTTTTTATACCAAATTAAAAAGCTGCAATGAAAAAAATTATTTTTTTATTTATTTGTCTGTCGATGAATTGTTTTGCTTTTTCGCAGCAGCAAGGCAATCTTCATCTGGTTCAAGACAGCAAAATTGATTCGTTGGTCAATTTGCATCGAAAAATTCGGCAACGCGACTCGAAAATCGATGGATTCAGAGTACAGATTTTCATGGAATCGGGAAACGAAGCTGTTGATCGCGCTCAAAAAGTAAGTGACGAATTTTTGCACGTTTTTCCCGAAATTCAGCCTTACATTTCGTTCGGACAACCTTATTATCGTATTCGCGTGGGCAATTTTCGCGATCGACTCGAAGCCGAAGGCTATCTGAAACGCATTCAGACAAAATATCCGCAAGCTTTCGTCATCAGCGACCGAATTGAGTTGCCAAAACTTGCTTCTTTTTCAGAAAATATTGAAGATGAAATACTTTTCGAAGAAAACAGTTTGGAACAAACAAACGAAACACCTTCTATTTACGATTTTATAGAAATTGAATAAATCGATCTATCATGAAGCGAAGTAAAAATATCATTGTCGGAATTGATTTTTCAGAAAATGCAATCAATGCATTAAAACACGCCATTTCGATTGCACAAAAAGCCGACGCAAAAATCATCATGGTGTGGGTAAACAAAACCGACGACATGAAAGGAATCTATCCAAGCGATGCCGATTTGATATTATCCGGTGCGCAACACCAATTCGAAGTACTGATCGAAAATTACAGACACCGACTGAAGAACGATCAATTGAGGTATGAAATCCGAAACGGAAAAGTGTACAAAGAAATCGTCAATGCTGCGGACGACCACGATGCTTTTTTGATCGTAGTCGGAACACACGGTGCTTCCGGATTCGAAAAATTTTGGATTGGCAGCAATGCCAACCGAATCGTAACATCGACCGAACGACCAATTATCACCATTCGCGGCGGTGTCGACATCAACCGAACACTTTCGAAAATCGTAGTCCCTATTGACAGCACAGACGAAACAACGCAAAAAATTCCGATGGTAGTGCAATTTGCCCGCTACTTTGATTCCGAAATCCACTTGTTGGCAACACACTTATCGAACGACGAGCAAAAAAGAAACGCAACCAACAAACATATAGCCAATGTAATCGATTATCTGAAAAATATCGGAGTAAAATTTTCTATCGATGAAGTAACTACCCACAACATCGCCGATGCAACAATCGAATATGCCGAAACGATCAACTCTAATTTGATTTGCATCATGGACGAACAAGAACGAAAAGCAAGTAATTTTTTGCTTGGACCGTTTGCGCAACAATTGGTCAACAAATCGCCGATTCCGGTGCTTACAATTAGTGCGAAAATTATTTAACCCGTCATGGACAAATTATCGGTAGCTATTATTACGTTCAACGAAGAGCGCAACATTGAACGCTGTTTGCAATCGGTCGTTGCCGTTGCCGACGAAATTGTAGTGCTTGATTCGCTTTCTACCGACAACACAAAAGCAATTTGCGAACGTTATCCGGTGCGTTTTTTCGAACAAAAATTTGCAGGTTATATCGAACAAAAAAACGATGCGCTTCAACTTTGTGCGTTCGAAAACGTGCTTTCGCTTGATGCCGACGAAGCACTTTCTGACAAACTTCGTCAAACCATACAAACAGCAAAAGAAAAAGGTTTCGATGGCGGTTATTCAATGAATCGACTGACAAATTACTGCGGGAAATGGATTCGACACTGTGGTTGGTATCCCGACACCAAACTGCGACTGATTCAAAAATCGAAAGCGCGATGGATCGGCTTGAATCCGCATGATAAATTAGAATATTTCGACAAAAAAACACCGATTCATCACTTGCAAGGCGATTTACTTCATTATTCGTTTTATACGATCGAAGATCACAAAAAACAAATCGAATCGTTCAGTTCGCTTGGCGCAAAATCCTATTTCAAAACCAACAGAAAAACATCAATAAGCAATATTTATTTGTCGCCCATAGCACGTTTTTTGAAGCAATATTTTTTGAAACTCGGTTTTTTAGACGGAAAAGCCGGGTTCCAAATTTGCCGATTATCCGCTTTAGCAACCTACAAAAAATACAAAAAACTCCGACAGCTTATTCGCGACACAAAAAAACAATTGTAGTCGTTTTTTGTTGTATATCTCCATATAAACGTTATATTTGAAAGTGTTAAAAAGTTTAATATCAATAAATTTACCATGAAAAACATCGATCAATTTAATTTTAAAAATAAACGCGCACTCATTCGTGTCGATTTCAATGTGCCGTTAGATGACGATTTCAACATCACCGACGACACACGCATTTTGGCGGCATTGCCGACAATCAACAAAATTTTAACTTCCGGAGGCTCCGTGATTTTGATGTCGCATCTTGGACGTCCAAAAGAGGGTCCCGACGATAAATATTCGCTGCGTCATTTGGTTCCTTACCTCGAAAAAGTGCTTAAACGTCCTGTTCAATTCGCTACCGATTGCATCGGAAAAGAAACCGAAGAAATGGCTTCGAAACTGCAACCGGGCGATGTGCTGTTGCTCGAAAATTTGCGTTTTCACAAAGAAGAAACAAAAGGCGATGAAACTTTCGCAAAAAAATTGGCACTTTTGGGCGATGTGTATATCAACGACGCTTTTGGGAGCGCACACCGCGCACACGCTTCGACCGCTGTTATTGTGAAATATTTTCCGGGAGCGGCACTTTTCGGTTACCTGATGCAAGACGAAGTTTCGAGCCTAGAAAAAGTAATGAAAAATCCGCAACGACCGTTCACCGCAATTCTTGGCGGTGCTAAAGTTTCAGACAAAATCGAAGTCATCAACAACCTGCTCGACAAAGTCGACAATCTGATTATCGGTGGCGGCATGATGTTCACGTTTATCAAAGCAATGGGAGGAAAAATCGGAAGTTCGTTGGTTGAAGACGATTTGATTCCGACAGCTTTAGATGCCATCGAAAAAGCAAAACAAAAAGGCGTGAAACTGCTTATTCCAACCGACACGATAATTGCCGATGCTTTCGACAATGCCGCTACGAAAAGAACCATAAAAGCCGATATGATTCCCGAAAAATGGATGGGATTGGATATCGGACCCGAAACAATCGAAGCATTCACAGCCATTATTTTGGCTTCGAAAACCATTTTATGGAATGGTCCGATGGGTGTTTTCGAATTTGAAAACTTTGCCAAAGGAACCGAATGCATCGCAAAAGCTATTGCAAAAGCAACAGCTTCAGGTGCTTACTCGCTCGTTGGCGGCGGCGATTCGGTAGCAGCCATAAACAAATACCACTTGAGCAACAAAGTAAGTTATGTATCAACCGGAGGCGGTGCCATGCTCGAATATATCGAAGGAAAAGACTTGCCCGGTGTAACGGCAATTTTAGAATCGTAATCGGAAAATTTAGTTCTAATAAAAAAGGATATTCAATCCGATGCGTTCTTTTTGAAGTTTTTCGATGTCTTTTGCTTTCAAGCGAGTGTTGTAACATTTTAAATGTTTCAAATTCGGGAGTTCATCGAGCGGACTTAGTTGCCGAATTGTCGTGTTATAAACCGATACATCTTCCAATTTTTTCAGATTCGACAAAGGTTTCAACGAACGTATCGTTGTGCCGGCAACATTCAAAACGCGCAATTCGGTTAAATCTTGTATAGGCGATAAATCGGCGATCGGTGTGCTTTCGATATTGAGTGCTTCCAATGCTTTCAGCTGTTGCAAAGGTTTCAAATCGGTGATCGGATTGCTCGGTATTTCGAGTTTTTGCAAAAAGACTTTATTTTTCAAAGGTGTCAAATCACGCACGCCATTGCTTTTTATCGACAATTGCTTGATGAACAAAAATTTGCTGAGCGGTTCTATCGTTTGAATCATGATGTCGCTTCCGATTTCGACCGTTTCTAAGTCGATCAATTCTTGTAAATCATATTTATCCGGATTGACATCGAAGTCGATATGTTTGGCAAAAATATCGCGCCATTCTTGCGACAGATTTCCCCACCACGTATTGAGTTCTTCTGTTTGATAAACGACCAAAACTTGCTGTTGCGCGTGTTTTAACAAAACAGCTTCTTGAGTCGTCAAACGGCTTCCGTCGGCTTCAACTAATTTGATTCGCGGCGATTCGTGCAGCGGTGTTAAACTCTGAACACGTGTGTTTTCAATATTCAGTTCCTCCAAATTTTTCAGACTGCTCAACGGCACTAAATTGAATATTCGGGTGTTTGCCACATTCAATACTTTCAATTGAGTCAATCCTGAAAGCGGTCTTAAATCGGTTATTTCGGTTTTCGAAACATTCAATGATTCGAGCTGTTCTAAACGGCTGACCGGATCCAGACTTTGTAAATATACGTTATTTGAAATGTCTAATTTTTTCATTTTCACCACCAAATGCAATTCTTCAGCATTCGGTTCAGAGCTGATATTGACTTGTTTTGCAAAAAGTGATTTCCAATAAATAGGCAATTCGTTCCACCAATCTTTCAACGAAGATGTTTCGAAAACAACCAAAACATTCGGATGTTGCTGCATGAAATTTTTGGCTTCTTCGGTTGAAACCTTGCTATTGTCGCAATACACACTTTTCAGATTTTTCAAGGTTTGAAGGTTTTCGAGTGTGTTGATGTTCGTATAGCTAAATTGTATAATCGACAGTTTTTCAAGATTTTCGATTGCTTTCAACGACTTGATTTTTGTTTTATCAAGGTTGAGCGTTTGCAATTCATGCAAATTTTGTAAAGCGTTGATGTCGAAAACACCGGTTTCACTTACATCCAACAAATTCAACGATTTGATTTCGGAAAGCGGATAAATATCCGTTATGCTCGTGTTCGAAATACGCAAAGCGGCTAATGTTTCGCTATTTCGTAACGCATGAATGGAGTTGAGTGGCGTGTTGAAGCAATACAATGTTTTCAAATTGCAAAAATTTTCCATCACATTGATGTCGCTCACATTGGTGTTGAAACAATAAATTTCTTCGATTCCTACCGAATATTTCAACGAATTAAGATCGGAAACGCCTGTTCCGCTGAAGTAAATCGCTTTCAATTTGTTTAAATTCCGAAGCGGCGATATATCGTGTATTCGTGTATTCGAAAAGTCAATCAGCTCCAATTCAGACAATTCTGAAATCGGTTCTAAGTTATCAAATTCCGTGCGGTACGAAATATTGATTTCTTTTCGTTGTTTGAAATTGCGCAAATAGGTATAAACGGGCGAAATATCAGCTTTTAACTCCTCGATTTTCAATGTTTTAACGGTATCACTCAGAAAAATGACGGCATCGGCAGGGCGACCGTACATTTCTTTTCGAAACGAAAGCGGCAAGGTGTCGGCACCAACAATCAAAAACGAATCTTGACGAATAAGCGGATACCAACGTTCGACCGTAAAGCCGTCGTGAAGCAGGGTTTTTATCTGAACCAAAGGCAACGTATCAAAAACTTTTATGCCGGTTGCAAAAAAATTACGCCATGTGTCGTCCATTTGATTCCACCAAAAACGAAGTTCTTCGCGCTCGTTGAGTTTTGTTGTATAAAAACTAACGATTTTCAAATCGTTGCTTGCTTCGTCGTAATTGATTTCGATAAAACGTTGCCGTGTGTTGTTCACTGTATCGCCACCAACAGCAACGGCATCAAGGGTTCGCGTCAGCGACACTTTAAAATAAGAACCGCCTTGTTCGTTGGAAAATTGTTCGACTTTGTCGATGTCGAAAGTAAATTTGGCGCGCTCGAAGAAAAAATCAACATCTTTCAAATAAGCCTGAATATCTTTATTAATCGGCGTTTCGCGACTTTCGTCTAAATCGTCTTCGACCTGAACTTCGTCGTTCAGAAATATTTTGTTGTAACTCTGATTGATGATAATTTCTTTTTCTTGAACTGTCGATTCAGGATCGCCCAAAAAGTTTAATGTTTCTTCAAGATAGTGTACAATCGATTCGCAATGTTTTTTCAATTCGTTAATCGACTGTTTTTCTGTGTTTTGCGCAAATGAAACGCTAAAAAACAGGGTTAAAAGAATCAATAGTAGCGATTTTTTCATGGTTGGTAAAACTTTAACAGTGCTTCTTTTTCTTGCTCCGATACAAACATCAGGTTCGAGATAAGCCATCCGGAGTTATTGCCCGAACGATTGAACCACGAAACCTCAAAATACCAGTTTTTAATCTGAAAGATGTGAAATTTTAAAGTCGAAACGTTTTTAAACAATAGATTTCCTTTTTTTATCTCGTAAAAAAAAAGTGTCAGATAATCAGGCGAAAATTCTTTAGAAGCATATAATTCAATCGCTTCGGGCGTTTGAAAGGCTTTGTAAATATTCATAAAATCAAGTTCGTGACTCATCGGGTGCAAGAAATGTTTTTCGCGTTCAACAATTTCACCTGTCGGAAACATTTGTGAGAAAGTCGGATAATAGATGTTTGTGAGTACCCATTTTGATCCAAGTCCTTCTTGTTCGACCGTCAGAATCAACACGATTTCAACTTCTTTGCCGTTGTGTAAAAATATTGACGATACTTCGGCGTACCAAAGTCCGCCTGTAAATTTCATGAAATTCGAATCGGATTTTGTCAAATCATCGATGAAATATTTTTGTAACGATCCGCCTGTACGTGGATTTTGTGCATCGAAAAGCAAAGGAAGCACATTTTTGCGTGTGGTGTTATTACGGTATTCTTTTGTATTAGAATGGTATTTTTTTCCAAATTGGTCTTCTTCGTTGTTGAATCGGCTGAAAAACTGACTCATTTGCTTGGTCATGGCATAAAGTGCACGTTCGTCCATCTCGTTTCCACCAATCTGAGCCTGAACACCGGATACAATAAAAAATAAGAACCCTAAAAATATGTATTTGAATTGTTTTTTTTGCATGTTTCGAACAGAAATTCTAAAACAAAAACGAAGCTCCAAAGGATGAATCTCCTTCGGAGCTTCAAATTTTTTCACAACGAAACTTGTTAGCGTGAAGTTTCTTTCACACGCATATCGCCTAACAACACATCCCAGAACCCGATAATACGGCCGCCTATTTGTGTTTCTTTACGTTTTACGAATATCGTAATGTCTTTTTTCGTCGTGTCTTCGTATTGCAGCTGACCTTCTTTATCGTATCCTTTGAAACGTTGGAAAATGGTAATCACGCCCACATACGTTCCATCAGGTTGACGTTGCAAATCGCTTACGTATTCTATTTTGTACCAATCGATTTCGACACGGTCGTAATTCAAACGCATCAGCCGTTCGAAGTATTTGCGAACTTTATAATATTTCACTTCGTTTGTCGTAATGCTCGACACGCCAATTTCGGCTTGCGCCATAAAAAGTTCTTCGGCTCTGTCAATTACCCGATTGGCTTCGCTCCAAGGTGTTGTTTTTGCACCGATTATTTTGATATACGTGCTTAAATCGCGTACTTTTTCCAAAGCCAAACTATCGATAGCTTGTTTACGTTCGGGACTTAAATTGTCTTGTGCCTGTACGGTGTAGCTTGCAAGTAAGCCAAACAAAACGACTGTTAAAATGCTTAGTTTTTTCATTTTTTACTTTTTAATCAATTGTAATTCCGTAATTTTTTTGTTTGCATCATAGCGGGCATCTTCAACTTTGTTGTTGAATACCTTTTGGTCTTTCACATAATTGAGGTATTTTTCGATTGTTGTCGGACGGTCGTAGTCGTTGAATCCACCGGCTTGGCTAATAATAATCAATACAGGTACATCGGGCGAGGCAAACTGATTTAACATTACAGCGATACGTTCGTTTGCCGTGTATGAATCAGGTGAAGCAGCTAAGGCTTTAAATTGATTTTCGAGTGTAACAAAACGCGATGTTTCGGCGCGTTCGCGAGCTTCTTGTTCGCGCAATCGTTCTTCTTCGGCTCTGCGTTCGGCTTCGGCGCGTTCGCGAGCAAGTTTATCTTCTGCTAAATCAAGTAGTTCGAGAATTTCTTCATCTTGAAGATTCCACGACTTGATAGTTGCCAAGCGGTTTTCTTTTTCGGTCAAAGTCCACGTTGTTTCGTCCATGAGAATGGCGTTGAGGTCTTTTCTGGCTTGCGCAACTTTCGAAGCATATTCGGCGGCAGCTTGTTCGCGTGCGATTTTTTTCTTGCTTTTACAGCTTGTTGCACCTCCTAAAGCAATGAGAGCCACAAGCATAATCATCATAAAACGTTGTGTTTGATTCTTGAAATTTGTCCTTTGCATAAACTTATTTATTTGTTATTGAACTTCAATCTTGTTTAAATTTAAGCAGATTCTTCGCGTGTCTGAATTTAAGCACAAAAATATTCTTTTTTTGAGGCTATTCGTTATTTTCGTTGCAATTTTGCGCGCTCTTTATGAAACATTATATCATTCCTATTTTTTTGCCCGAGTTGGCTTGTCCAAATCGTTGTGTTTTTTGTAACCAATACAGCATTGTAACCAAGCAACAGCTTCCTAAAAAAGAAGCTGTCATTCAAATAATTAAACAACATCTACAAAGTTTTGTTCATTCGGAACGTTGTGTCGAACTGGCTTTTTTCGGTGGTAATTTTACCGGATTGCCCGAAAAAATGCAGCGTGATTATCTTGCTTTGGCACAACCATTTCTCGAGTCGAACCAAATTCAGGCAATTCGCATCAGCACACGTCCCGATTATATTGATGCAAAACGTTTAAGCGTGTTAAAATCGTATCATGTACGGCGAATCGAACTTGGAATGCAATCGTCCGATGCAGAAGTTCTATCGTTATCGGGTCGTGGACATACATTTGAAGACACAAAAAAAGCAACAGAACTCATTCTTAATAAATCGTTTACACTCGGACTTCAAATGATGATTGGCTTACCCGGTGATACGATTAAAAAATCACAAAAAACAGCTGCCGACATCATTCGGTTTAACGCACACGAAACAAGAATCTACCCTTGTGTGGTCATTCGCAATACGGAATTGGAAAATTTGTATCGTACCGGAACGTTTCAACCTTTATCTCTCGATGAAGCCGTTTCACAAACGGCGGCTTTGCACGAGATGTTTGAAAAATCAGGCGTTAAAGTGCTTCGGATGGGTTTGCATGCTTCCGACGATTTGAACGGAGCTGCTTTGATTGCCGGACCTTATCATCCGAATTTTGCCGAAATGGTTTTTTCTCACCAGTGGAAAAAACGTTTCGAAAACGTAAAAATTCCGAAAACGGATTCTTTGCAAATTGTTGTACATCCATCGCAACGCACGCAAGCTATTGGTTACAAAGCCGAAAACAAACATTATTTGAAACAATTTGCTCAAAAAGTCCGTTTTGTAAGCGACAATTCACTTCCGAAAAATGAATTTAAAATGCTATGCTAAAAGTCATCATTGCCGATAGTCGCATGCCCGAAAAGGCAAAAATAACACTCGAATCCTTGGGCAATGTATATTGGCTCGAACCGCAAGATTTTGTTTATGAATCGATTGCAGCACATCCTGATATTTTCTTTTTTCAACACAAAAACGGATTGATTGTCGCTCCAAATACACCTGAAAAATGGATTCGTGATTTAAAAAAACAAGGTGTTTGTATCGAAAAAGGCATCAAACCATTAGGAAAACATTATCCTGAAACGGTTTTTTACAATGCCGTTGCTTCGGGCAATAAATTGATTCACAACATAAAACTGACTGACGAAACGATTTTAAATCATTTTAAAAAACCAAACAGAATTGCTGTAAAACAAGCCTATACACGCTGCAATCTGATTGCTTTAAACGCAACAAATTACATCACTTCCGACCGCAACATTCAGAAAAAGCTCGAACAACAAGGCTTTGATGTGTTTTTCATTAATCCGCAACAAATTGTTTTGCCACATCATGAATATGGTTTTTTCCCCGGTTGTTGTGGTTTTTTCGACCACACACTTTTTGTTTGCGGAAATATCGAACAACTTGCCGAAAAAGAAGCTTTCGAAATTTTCTTAAAAAAGAACGATTGCCAATACATCAACCTTTACGACGGCGTTTTGACGGATGTTGGGAGTGTATTTTTTGTTTTATAAAATAATTTCGACATCAAAAAACCAAGCAACGAACCAAGCAAAGCACCAACCAGCACATCGCCCGGAAAGTGTACACCCAAATAAATGCGGCTGTACGCCATAATGACTGCCCACGCAAAAAGAGCAATGGTAAGCAACAAATGTTTTGGCGCGATGATGCGATACAAAAAAACCGCCATTCCGAACGTGTTGCAAGCGTGTCCGGAAGGAAAACTGAATTGTCCGCCACGATAACCATTTACAGTATGGATAAAAGGTGCGATGTCGGGGTTGCGTGTCGGGCGCAATCGCTGTACGTTTCCTTTGATAAGGTTGACAATTTGGTCGGTCAGTACAACCGTAAGAATAATGAAAAGAATCGGCAACCAGATTTTATTTCCATATTGTTTGTATAAAAGCCAAAAAACAATCAGATAAAGCGGTATATACGTCAACATATTGGTGCCGCACCAGAAAAAAGCATCAAAATATGTATTGTGCATACCATTGAGAAAAAAAAGTATCGATTCGTCTATTTGTTGCATTTTTTTGTTTTTAGCAGTTCGTAATTATAAAGATCGCGTTGTGTTAACGGATACAACATCTTAACAGCTTTTTGGGGCGATTTATTTTTCAAACGTTTTCCTCTTCGGTTTTATTCAAATATTTCCAAAGCACATCTTTCAACGCATCGATTCCGCTATGGGTAACCGAACTGATGAAAATATAGGGCATATCGGGAAGTGTTTTGCTGATTTCGGCTTTCAACTCATCGTCGAGCAAATCGCTTTTACTGATGGCTAAAATACGATCTTTATCTAAAAGCTCAGGATTGTATGCCGCGAGTTCGCCCAACAAAATTTGGTAATCTTTAGCAATATCTTTGCTGTCGGCCGGAACCATAAAAAGCAAAACCGAATTACGTTCGATATGGCGCAAAAAGCGTAATCCAAGTCCTTTTCCTTCCGAAGCACCTTCGATGATTCCCGGAATGTCAGCCATTACAAACGAGCGGTGATCGCGGTATTTTACAATTCCCAGATTCGGGCGCAATGTGGTAAACGGATAATCGGCTATTTCGGGGCGTGCCGCCGAAACGACCGAGAGTAATGTTGATTTTCCGGCATTCGGAAATCCGACAAGCCCCACGTCAGCAAGCAGTTTGAGTTCGAGAACAATCCATAATTCGGTGCTGTCTTCGCCCGGTTGCGCATAACGTGGTGTTTGATGTGTTGCCGATTTGAAATGCACATTTCCTTGTCCGCCACGTCCGCCTTTCAAAAGAATTACCATTTCGCCGTCTTCGGTTATTTCGGCTATACGTTCGCCCGTTTCGGCATCGATGGCAACCGTTCCGAGTGGCACTTCGATGATAACGTCTTTTCCGCTTGCGCCTGTTGCTTGCTGGCGACCGCCCGATTCGCCGTCTTCGGCAAATAAGTGTTTTGTATAACGCAAATGCAACAATGTCCACATTTGCGCATTTCCTTTAAGAATAATATCGCCCCCGCGTCCGCCATCGCCACCATCAGGTCCGCCTTTAGGCGTAAATTTTTCTCTGCGAAAATGCGCCGATCCGGCACCGCCTTTTCCCGAACGACAAAATATTTTTACGTAATCAACAAAGTTCGATTCTGCCATCGTCTTTTTTTTGCAAAGATAGGTAATCAAAATTTGTGGTTTGGCTGTTCGTGATAAATCTATTGAAAAACAAGTGTAAACAAAACAACGGTTAAGATGAAAAAAGCAATTTTGATTATCATTGAACTTGAATCTAAATTTGTAACTTTGTCCGACTTACAATAAAGAAGATGAGTAGAATCAAAATAAAGAATTTTGGACCAATAAAAGAGGGTAACCCATCAAACGGTGGTTGGATTGACATTAAAAAAGTTACTGTTTTTATCGGCAATCAAGGAGCAGGTAAAAGTACCATCGCAAAATTGATTTCTACTTTCACGTGGATTGAAAAGGCTCTTGTTAGAGGCGATTACAACAAAAAATGGTTTGAACGAAAAAACAAACTTAAAAACCAATACTTAAATTATCATCGCCTTGAAAATTATTTCAAAATCGATGGTGTAGATAGAACCTCAATTGAATACGAAGGCGATGCGTTTTCTATTGTTTATGAAAATGGCTCACTGGTTATTAACGAAGTGGAAAACAGAGAATATCCACTACCGCAAATTATGTATGTTCCTGCCGAACGAAATTTTATCACTTACGTTAAAACGCCAAAAGAATTAAAACTTTCGTCTGAATCATTAAAAGAATTCTTAACGGAATTTGACAATGCGAAAAACGAAATGAAAGGATTGGAAAAACTTCCAATAAACAATGTTGGTGTTGAATATGACAAACTGAACGACACCTTAAACTTAAAAGGCGAAAATTACAAAGTGAAATTAACCGAAGCGTCAAGCGGTTTTCAATCTCTTGTTCCATTGTATTTAGTTTCAAGTTATTTGGCTAACTCTGTAAAAAAACAGAGCGAAACAAACAAAGAAACCATGAGTAGTGACGAAATGCAACGTTTCAAAAAAGGCGTTAAAGAAATTTGGAACAACGATAGTTTAACAGACGAGCAAAAACGAGTTGCCTTGTCGGTTCTTTCTGCAAAATTCAATAAGACGGCTTTCATAAATATCGTGGAAGAACCCGAACAAAACCTTTTCCCGACTTCACAATGGCAAATGTTGCAGAGTTTATTGAAATGCAGCTCAATGAATAAAGGAAATAAACTTATTGTAACAACACATAGCCCATACATAATCAATTATTTAAGCATTGCAATTCAAGGCGAGTATTTGGAAAATAAAATTAAAAAATCATCAAACAAAGATGTTTTACTTTCCAAATTGTATAACCTAATTCCGAAAGAAGCACTGGTTTCTGCAAACAACGTAATTGTTTATCAGTTAGACGAAAAAGATGGAAGTATAATAAAATTAGAAGCCATTGACGGAATACCTTCCGATAAAAACTTTCTAAACGAAACATTAGTAGAAAGCAACTCGCTTTTTGATTCTTTACTTGAAATTGAGCAAGAGTTATGAGTGTGAATTTTTTTGAAACAGCCTGCAAAGAATCTTCACGAAACGAAAAGCAGTTCGGAATATGTGACGACCAAAACGGAACAAAAGCATATACAGACTCCTCCAACAATACAAAATGGATTGCAAAAATTACCAATGACAACGAAATTGACATTTCATTTACAGCAATAGATAATTGCATCATTGTTTACAAAGAAGGAACAAAAGAAAAAGAAAGTTCTTGTGATGGTATGCTAACTTTTGCTGAAAGTTTGTATTTGGTAGAATTGAAAAAACAAGGAACGCAAGGTTGGATTTCTGATGCAAAGGGACAATTAGAAAACACAATAAAGTTGATTTCAAAAAATCACAACCTTTCTACTTTTCGCTATAAGAAAGCCTTTGCGTGCAACAAAAAACACCCAAGTTTTACTGTAATTGACACAGCAGAAAGAAAATCATTTTTTGAAAGGACAAATGGTTTCAGAATTGACGTGCAAGCAGAAATTAAAATCAAATAGAACAGACTAAAACACCTTGCTTCCAACAAGAATTTGACATCAGGCAAACTTGATTTTTAACCGTAAAAATTCCTGCGGACTTCCCTCACTACATCAAACCACAAATCTATTGAAAAACAAGCGATTCATTCTCAATCAGACACTGATTCTTCTAACGCTTTCCGCATTTTGCTGTCGAACACAAATCTTTGTTAAAATTTTTATGCTTTAAACGAAAGCCCGAAATAGGTAAATTGTATATTTTTGTATTTTTATTTAAACCTATTCTTAATAAGAAAGATGCAGATGGAAAAAGTGCCTCAAAAAAATATTCTTAACGAAGTTACCAATAACAACTACAAATTTGGGTTTCACACCAATGTTGACACCGAACTGGCTCCAAAAGGGCTCAACGAAGACATAGTGCGTTTCATTTCGGCAAAAAAAGAAGAACCCGAATGGTTGCTCGATTTTCGATTGAAAGCGTTTCGGCACTGGCAAACACTTGAAATGCCACAATGGGCGCATCTGAAAATTCCGGCAATCGATTACCAAGATATGATTTATTACGCCGCTCCAAAGAAAAAAAAAGAACTACAAAGCCTCGATGAAGTTGATCCCGAAATGCGTGCAACATTTGATAAATTAGGCCTTTCGATTGACGAACAAAAACGCCTTTCAGGTGCTGCTGTTGATGTGGTATTTGATAGCGTTTCGATAAAAACAACTTTTCAAAATACACTTTCGGAACTTGGTATTATTTTCAGCTCGTTTAGCGAAGCTGTCAAAAATCATCCCGACTTAATCAAAAAATATTTGGGAACAGTTGTTCCTCATACCGACAACTTTTTTGCCGCATTAAATTCAGCCGTTTTCAGCGACGGCTCGTTTTGTTACATTCCGAAAGGTGTCCGTTGTCCGATCGAACTTTCGACTTACTTTCGTATCAATGCTGCCAATACCGGACAGTTCGAACGCACACTAATTGTTGCCGACGAGGCTTCGTATGTAAGTTATATGGAAGGTTGTACGGCACCGATTCGCGACGAAAACCAACTTCATGCTGCTATCGTCGAAATTGTGGCACACACCGATGCCGAAGTGAAATATTCGACCGTTCAAAATTGGTATCAGGGCGATGAAAACGGAAAAGGAGGGATTTTCAACTTTGTAACCAAACGTGGTTTGTGCGAAGGCAACCGCTCGAAAATTTCGTGGACACAAGTCGAAACAGGCTCTGCCATCACCTGGAAATATCCAAGTTGTATACTTAAAGGAAACGATTCGGTAGGCGAATTTTATTCGGTTGCCGTAACCAATAATTACCAACAAGCCGACACCGGAACAAAAATGATTCATCTGGGCGAAAACACGCGAAGCACCATTATTTCGAAAGGAATTTCGTCTGGATACAGCAATAACAGCTATCGCGGTTTGGTAAAAATAACACCGAAAGCCGTTAATTCGCGAAATTTCTCGCAATGCGATTCGTTGTTGCTTGGCGACAAATGCGGTGCCCATACGTTTCCTTACGTTGATGTAGCCAACGACTCAAGTATTTTGGAACACGAAGCCACCACATCAAAAATTTCGGAAGACCAACTCTTTTATTGCCAGCAACGCGGCATCAACGCTGAAAAAGCAATCAGCCTGATTGTCAACGGCTATGCAAAAGAAGTATTAAATAAACTTCCGATGGAATTTGCTGCCGAAGCACAAAAACTTCTTTCGATCATGCTCGAAGGGAGTGTTGGGTAAAAAATAAATTTAAAACAAACATTCAAAAATCAGATACAATGCTGTTGCACATTAAAAACCTTCACGTTTCGATCAACGGAAAAGAAATTCTCAAAGGATTTAATTTAAACGTCGATAAAGGCGAAATTCACGCCATTATGGGTCCTAACGGAACCGGAAAAAGCACGTTGGCAGCTGCCATCACCGGACGCGAAGGTTACGAAATAACAAAAGGTGAAATTCTATTTAAAGGGAAAAACCTGCTCGAAATGAGTGCAGAAGACCGTGCCAACGAGGGCGTTTTTTTGAGTTTTCAATATCCTGTCGAAATACCGGGTGTAAGCATTCCGAATTTCATGCGCACGGCACTAAACGCCAAACGCGAATACAACGGATTACCGCCAATTAATGCTGCCGAATTTCTGAAATTGATGAACGAAAAACAACAGTTAGTCGAAATTCAGTCAAAACTTACGAATCGCTCGGTCAATGTCGGTTTTTCGGGAGGCGAAAAGAAAAAAAATGAAATTTTTCAGATGGCGATGCTCGAACCAACTTTAGCCATACTCGACGAAACCGATTCGGGACTTGATATCGATGCGCTTCGAATCGTTGCCAAAGGTGTAAACGAACTCCATTCGACCGAAAACGCGTTTATTGTTATCACGCACTACCAACGCCTGCTCGATTACATCGTTCCTGATTTCGTACACGTGATGTACGACGGACGTATCGTCAAATCGGGAGGCAAAGATTTGGCACTCGAACTCGAAGAAAAAGGCTATGAATGGCTGAAAGAAAAAAACACATAACCGTTTCTTTTTGAATCAAATCACATGAAAACAGAGGATAAAAAAAGCATCGAGCGCATTCAAAACCGTGTTGTCAAATTTTTTGAACGGCATAAAAAAACCATCGCAAAAGACGATTACGAATTGGTGACCAAACTGCGCGAAGAAGCCATTCGATCATTCGAAAAAAAAGAATTTCTCAACGAAAAAACAACAGCGAATCACTCCAAATTAACCGATTTTCTGTTGGACGGTTTCACGTTTCAACTCAAACCCGAAAACCTGAACCGCGATAGTATCAATCGGTTTCATTGCGAAATGCAAGATTTCGATTTTGAATCAGAACACATCACACTGCTAAACAGTTGGGGAAACAACATCGTGCAGACACTCCACAACGGAATCGTTATCGGAAACATGAAAGTTGCCATGAAGCTATTTCCCAACATATTTGAAAAATTTTTCGGACAAGCAATTAAAAACCAAGATAATACGCTTTTAGACCTGAACAATGCGTTTTGGCAAGACGGAATTTTCATATACGTTCCGAAAGGAAAACACGCCACGCTCCCGATTCAAGTCATGAAATTAGTCGATCAAGTTTCAAAGAATTTATTACAAACACGCAATCTTATTATTTTAGAGCCAAACAGTTCGCTGAGTCTAATGGATTGCGACGATTCGATCAATCACGAATCGAACATGATCAATTCGGTAACCGAATTTTTTGTCGCCGAAAATGCCCAACTTGATGTGTACAAAATGCAGCATATCAACGACAATTCTGTGTTAATCAACCATTCCTTCGTGAAACAAAAAGCCAACAGCACGGTTCGGATGAACACCTTAAGTTTCAACGGTGGTGCTATCCATAACAACATTCATGTAAACCTTGACGGAGAAGGAGGCAATGCCGATGTGTTTGGACTTTATCTGATGGATAAAAAACAACATGTCGACAATCAAATTCGCATCAACCACAACAAAGCACATTGCAACAGCAGCGAACAATTTAAAGGCATACTTGACGATGAGGCAACCGCTGTTTTCAACGGATACAGCTATGTGGCACCAAACGCGCAAAAAACCAATGCAAGCCAATCGAACAACAACCTTTTGTTGACTTCGAAAGCACGCATCAACACAAAGCCTTTTCTCGAAATTTATGCTGACGATGTCAAATGCAGCCACGGTGCTACAGTCGGACAATTAGACCAAGAAGCCTTATTTTACATGCGTTCACGCGGCATCAGCGCGGCTAACGCACGCTTGCTTTTGATGTATGCTTTTGCAGCCGATATTATCAATCAGATTCGTATCGAACCTCTTTTGTTGCGTGTCGATGATTTAGTAAAAAAACGTTTACGCGGCGAACTTTCAATTTGCGACAAATGTGTTTTGCAATGCAGCAAACCGCAAAAAGAACTGAATTTCGACATCGACATGAGCAAAATCTGATGAAATAATAAGATGAAAAATACATTTGACATACAACATATTCGAAATCAGTTTCCGATTCTCAAACGAGAAATCTACGGAAAACCACTCGTGTATCTCGATAACGCCGCTACAACGCAAAAACCATTGTCGGTCATCGAACGACTGAGTGCGTATTACACAAACGAAAACTGTAACATTCATCGCGGCGTGCATTATTTGAGTCAACAGGCAACAGCAGCTTTCGAAAACGCACGAAAAACCGTTGCCGATTTTATTCACGCACAGCATACGCACGAAATTATTTTTACGCGAGGCACCACCGAATCAATCAATTTGTTAGCAACAAGTTTGGGCGAATTATTGGTTGGAAAAGGCGACAAAGTGCTCATCACAGCAATGGAACACCATTCGAATCTTGTGCCTTGGCAACAATTGGTTCAAAAAAGCGGCGGACAACTTTTAGTCGTCAACATGGACGAGAAGGGTGTTTTGGATTTGAATCATTATGCCGAATTATTACTAAAACAACCAAAAATAGTATCATTAGCACATGTTTCGAATACTTTAGGAACAATCAATCCGATTAAAGAAATGATAACGATGGCGCATCAATACAACATTCCGGTTGTTATCGACGGCGCACAATCCATCGCACATTTACCAATTGACGTACAAGATTTAGATTGCGATTTTTTTGCTTTTTCGGGACACAAAATGTATGCGCCGATGGGTATTGGCTGTTTGTACGGAAAAACCGAATGGCTCGAAAAAATGCAACCGTATCAGTTTGGTGGCGAAATGGTCGATATGGTAAGTTTCGAACAAACAACATTCAATAAACTTCCGTTTAAATTCGAAGCCGGCACGCCCAATGTCGGTGCTGTTTTGGCACTCGAAACAGCCATTCACTTTTTGCAATCGTACGATTTTGAACAAATGATGCAATACGAAGACTTATTATTGCACACCTGTATCGAAAAACTTCGAAACATCGATGGAGTCCGTTTTATCGGCAACGCACAACAACGTTTGGGATTGGTTTCTTTTCTTGTCGACCAAATTCATCCATACGATTTAGGAACAATCATCGACAAAATGGGAATTGCTGTGCGCACCGGACATCATTGTGCCGAAACGGTAATGACATGTTTTCGTATTCCTGGAACTGTAAGAGCCTCGTTTGCTGTATATAACACGCTCGAAGAAATTGACACATTCATTCTATCAGTTGAAAAAGCTGTTGCCATGCTCCGCTAAAAGTAGTTTCTTTGTATTGATTTTATTGAAATTTCGAATCAGATGACCATACAAGACAAACAACAAGAAATCGTCAACGAATTTTCGATGTTCGACGACTGGATGGATAAATACAATTTACTCATCGAAATGGGAAAAGAAACCCCTTTAATCGATGCTAAATACAAAGACAGCAGCCATTTGATCAACGGATGCCAATCGCGTGTGTGGCTTCATGCCGAAAATCGCAACGGAAAAATTTATTTCACCGCCGACAGCGATGCCGTGATTACCAAAGGAATTATCAACTTGCTGATTCGCACGTTTTCGGGACATACACCCGATGAAATCTTGCAGGCAAACACCGATTTTCTCGATCAAATCGGATTGAAAGAACATCTTTCGCCAACACGCTCGAACGGATTGCTTTCGATGGTAAAACAGATGAAACTCTACGCGCAAGTATTCAAACTCAACGAAAAAAAAGAATCATGAAAGAAGTCGAAAAAAAACAGCTCGAAGAAACCATCATCGCTGTTTTGAAAACCATCTTCGACCCTGATATTCCGGTAAGTTTGTACGAACTCGGATTGATTTACAAAATAACGATTGATGACAACAACAACGTAAAAATTTTGATGACGTTGACTTCGCCAAACTGCCCTGTTGCTGACGCGCTTCCCGCCGAAGTACAGCGACGCATAGCTGCTATCAACGGTGTCGAATCGGTCGAAGTCGAACTTACATTTGATCCGCCTTGGACACCCGATCGCATGTCGGAAACAGCACAGCTTGAATTGGATATGTTTTACTAAAAAAAGAAATGAAGCTCGAAAATACACTTTTGTCGGCAATCCATTCGCCGGTCGACTTGCGAAAACTCAGTCGCGAGCAATTGCCCGAATTGGCAACCGAAATCCGTAATTTCATGCTTGATGTGGTTTCGGTCAATCCGGGACATGTCGGCTCCTCGTTGGGTGTTGTCGAGCTGACAATTGCCTTGCACTATCTTTTCGACACGCCGACCGACAAGCTGATTTGGGATGTCGGACATCAAGCCTACGCACATAAAATCCTAACCGGACGCCGCGATGTTTTTGATACATTACGTCAATTGAACGGCATTTCAGGATTTCCCGTGATGACCGAAAGTGCTTATGATGCTTTCGGAACCGGACATTCGTCGACAGCTCTTTCGGCAGCTTTAGGAATGGCTTTCGGCGCGCAATTGCAAAAAATAAACAGGCAACATATTGCCGTTGTCGGTGATGGTGCCATTACCGGAGGCATGTTTTTCGAAGCGTTGAATCAAGCCGGCGATAGCCCTGTCGATCTGATTATCGTTTTGAACGACAATGGAATAGCAATCGATAAAAGTTCGGGGGTCTTGAAAGACTATTTAATCCGTCAGAAAAACGATCTTACATCAAATCCGCTTTTCGAAGCGTTCAATATACAATGTAGCGGACCTGTCGATGGAAACGACTTCGACACATTACTTCCTGCTTTAGAGAAAATTAAAAGTCAAAAAGGCGTTCGATTGCTCCATTTGATTACCAAAAAAGGAAAAGGATTTTCGCAAGCCGAAGCCGAACAGATTTTATACCACGCTCCCGGAAAATTTGACCGACAAACAGGAACCGTAAAAAGCATAGAAACAGTCAATAAACTGCCTTTGTATCAAGTTGTTTTTGGCGAAACATTGCTCGAATTGGCAAAACAAAACGATAAAATTGTTGCCATTACACCTGCCATGCCAACCGGAAGCCATCTGATTCCGATGATGGAACAATTTCCCGAACGCACATTCGATGTGGGCATTGCCGAACAACACGCCGTAACATTTGCCGCAGGATTGGCAGCCGAAGGTTTCGTTCCGTTTTGCGTTATTTATTCTACATTTTTACAACGCGCTTATGATCAGTTGATTCATGATGTTGCCATACAAAATTTACCTGTTATTTTTTGCATTGATCGTGCCGGATTAGTTGGCGAAGACGGCGCGACACATCATGGTGTTTTTGATTTAGCCTTTTTGAATTGTATTCCAAACATGACCATCGCTGCTCCGATGGACGAAATCGAGTTTCGCAACATGCTTTTTAGTGCGCAACAAAACCCAAAAGGTCCCATCGCGATTCGCTATCCGCGTGGAAAAGCAACAACATCGAACTGGCGAAACCATTTTGAAACCATTCCGTTAGGACAATCGCGCATCTTGCACGAAGGCAAAAATACAGCCGTCATCACGATCGGACAAACAGGAAATGCTGTTGCACAAGCAGCAAACAAACTCGAAAAAGAAAATATCGAAATCACACATGTTGATTTGCGTTTCCTTAAACCGCTCGACACGAAAACCTTACATGCCGTTTTTACAACGTACAGCAATATCATTACGGTAGAAGACGGTGCCGTGAAAGGCGGATTAGGTTCTGTAATCGCTGCTTTTGCTTTCGAAAACAATTTTTCGAATCATAACATCAGATCGCTTGGTGTTCCCGATACATTTATCAAACACGGACACGTTGACGAACTTCATGCTTTGTGTGGATTTGATGTAAAAAGTATTGTCGAAGTGGTAAAAGAATTTAGCGAGTAAGCTTGTTGCAAAATGGTGTGTCGAACGCAACTAAAAATAATTTGTCCTTCATTTGAATAAGAATTTGCTTTACTTTCTCTGAAAACAGACAGACACTTTTTCGTACCTTTGCCGCCATGTTTTCCTTCAAAGAATACTTCCCCTATTATAAACGAAATCTGAAAGTTGCCATTCCGGTAGTCATCTCACAAGCCGGACAAATCACGGTCATGCTAGCTGATAACATTATGGTCGGGCATCTTGGCGCAATGGAACTGGCGGCTGTTTCCTTTTCCGGATCGCTTTACATGATTGGAATGATTTTCGGAATGGGATTCACTTTGGGTGTAACGCCTTTAGTAGGAATTGCTTATGGCGAAAATAAATTTCGAAAAGCAGGCTTGTTGTTTCAAAACGCATTACTTGTCAATCTGTTTTCGACGGTTATTTTTATGTCATTACTTTTTTCGGTCAATCTGTTTTTGGATCGCTTGGGACAAGAAGCTGCCGTGGTGGATCTCGCACGTCCGTTTTACAATATCATGGTGTGGTCGTTTTTGCCACAAATGATTTTTTTCAGCGGGCGGCAATTTGCCGAAGGCATCGGGAATACTAAAATTGCAATGATTATCACGATTTTTTGCAACATTCTAAACGTTGTTTTGAATTACGGACTTATCTACGGAAAACTCGGTCTTCCGGAAAAGGGCATTACAGGAGCAGCTATTGCTACTTTAATTTCACGTATAGGCATGGCTGTACTGATGCTTTTTGCGTTGTTTCGGCTTCCGATTTTCAATCGGTATTTTATTTTTTTTCGAAAAGACGGATTTAACAAAACATATTTAAAAAACCTTTTCAAAGTTGGCGGTCCGATTTCGATACAAACAGGAATCGAAGTGCTTACGTTTTCGCTTTGCGGCATTATGATTGGCTGGATTAGCGGCGTGAGTTTGGCGGCAAATCAGGTTACACAAACCATGTCGTCGCTTACATTTATGATTGCTTTGGGAGTTTCGTCGGCAACAACGATACGTGTTTCGCATCAGTTGGGCGAGAAAAATTACATCGGAATGCGCAAAGCCGGTTTTGCTTCGATGCATTTGGCGTTGGCTTTCATGTCGGTATCGGCTTTTTGTTTTATTGTGTTTCGAAATTACATTCCTTACATTTTTACTTCGGACGAAGCGGTGATTGCTATTTCATCGCAATTGTTGGTTATTTGCGGTATTTATCAAGTTTTCGATGGTCTGCAAGTTGTTGCAATGGCAGCTTTACGTGGTATGGCGGATACGAAAGTCCCGATGTATATTTCATTTGTTTCGTATCTCGTTGTTTGTTTGAGCGTGGGTTATTTTTTAGCTTTTGTAGTCGGTTTGGGTGCTGTTGGTATTTGGTGGGGATATGTTGTCGGACTTAGTTTGGCGGCTATTTGGCTTTCGCTACGTTTCATACGCAAAAGCCGTGAAATACTTTTAAAACATCACGAATTGGAAATTATCAACTAGGAATAAATTACGCTACTTTTGCACGTATCTGAACGTAGGCAGTCAGCCTAAGTTGAAATCCACAACAAACGTTTGCAACACGAAATCTAACAGATTTTTCTATCTTTGACAGACGAGAGAGAAGAAAATAGATGAACGGAAAACATTACAAAACAATAGACCTTTTTGCAGGTATTGGTGGCATCAGACTTGGTTTTGAGGCTTTCGGTTGTGAGAATGTATTTTCGTCAGAGTGGGACAAGGACGCACAAAAAATGTATGAAGCCAATTTTGGCGAAAGACCTTATGGCGATATTAACCTAATTGAACCTAACGATATTCCCAACCATGATATTTTATTAGCAGGAT
Source organism: Lentimicrobiaceae bacterium (assembly GCA_031262365.1). Classification (GTDB taxonomy): domain Bacteria; phylum Bacteroidota; class Bacteroidia; order Bacteroidales; family F082; genus JAISHW01. Next base: position 4,639 of record JAISHW010000070.1, on the reverse strand, counting down.
TTCCTTGCCAGCCTTTCAGCATTGCAGGTAAAGGACTTGGCTTTGCAGATACAAGAGGAACTCTGTTTTTTAATATTGAAGCTATTTTGCGAGCCAAACGACCCAAAGCGTTTTTGTTGGAAAACGTAAAGCGTTTGAAAACGCACGACAACGGACAAACATTTGCCGTAATTCTTGAAAAACTGAGAGAATTAGGTTACACCGTTTATCACAAAGTTTTTAATTCGCTTGACTTTGGTGTTCCGCAAAAACGTGAACGCATTTATATCGTTGGTTTTCGTGAACCTCTATATTTCAAATTTCCACGACCACTTGGCTATTACAGACCATTGACCGAAGTTTTACAAGACGACAAAGACGTTCCGCAAAATTATTTTCTGTCTGACGAACTAAAACAAAAACGCCTAAATGCAGTAAAAGGCGTCCCCCCCTTTCCTTCCATTTGGCACGAAAATATAGGTGGAAACGTTTCCGCACTTCCCTATTCGTGCGCTTTACGTGCAGGTGGAAGTTACAATTACCTTGTTGTAAATGGCGTTAGACGATTAACCGACAGAGAAATGTTGCGCTTGCAAGGTTTCCCCGATACATTTAAGATAAATATTCCGTATTCACAAGCACGAAAAGTTGCGGGCAATTCGGTTTCCGTACCTGTTATTAAAGCAATTGCAGGCGAAATGATAAAAGCACTTAATGAGAAGAAACCAGCTGTTGAATACAAAGAACTTGAGTTATTTAAAGATTATGAATATTTCGGAAGCAAAGTCAGCTTTGGATAAGATTATATCTAAAGCCAGAGTACATTTATATAAACCTATTCAGGTTGCTGAAATCTTGTATCGAGACAGAGTTGAGAAAGACATCAAACTTTCCGATTTGGAAACATATCGCAATGTTTCTAAAAAGTGGCGTGATATTATTTGCTTACAATTTTTAGGACGAACTTCAACATCTTCGGCTCGCTATCAAGACGACATTTTTAATGACAATGCTGTTCCTCCAAGTGTGTTAGTTGCATTAGGAAAAGAAAACATTGCAAAAAACGGAATAGTTGAAGCATATATTTATCAAAAGTTTTTACAACGCTTTTCGCAAATGTCGTCAGGTCTTGCCTATTGCGATACACACGACAAAATGAATTTTAAACTCAATGAATTTTTGGACTTATTTTGGCGTGAACCGGGTCTAAGACGAAGCATTGACAAGATTTACGAAATTGTTGTTTACGCTTTATTTTCTGCATTGGTTGAAGCGATGGAAGTTTCTGTGGAAGTTAGTATGAACCCTGCAAAATCCGGCATATTGCGAGAATTTGAAGATTTTGCAAAAAATGTCATTCAACTTTCAAATGAAAAACAGACCCTAAAATTGAAAGCAAAAATCAATCGTGTTGGTGTAACAAACGCCGCCGACAGAGGTTTGGATATGTGGGCTAATTTTGGTTTGGCAATTCAAATCAAACATTTGTCATTAACCGAAGAACTTGCTGAAAATATTGTTTCATCTGTTTCTTCCGACAGAATTGTAATTGTTTGCAAAGACAGCGAACAAAAAGTTATTATTTCGTTGCTCAATCAAATCGGTTGGAAATCTAAAATACAAAGCATTGTAACCGAAAGCGATTTGTTGAAATGGTATAAAAAAGCGTTGAGGGGAAAATATGCAAAGACAATTGGCGACAAACTTTTGAAAAACATCGCAGACGAAATTGCAGTTGAATTCCCCGCAACAAATTCAAAAGAGTTTATGGCATTTTACAAATCACGAGGCTACGATAAATTGAAAGACACGAATTGGTAAGACAAAAAGTCCGAACCGTTAAACAACTCATGAAAAGCAAAGACAACAAACCGCATATTGGTATTTTTGGGAGGCGCAACAACGGCAAAAGCTCCATCATCAACCTGATGACGCAACAGAACATCGCCATCGTTTCGGATCAAGCCGGAACAACAACCGATCCTGTAAAAAAATCGATCGAAATTTTCGGTATTGGACCTACCATCATTATCGACACCGCCGGAATTGACGACACCGGAATTTTGGGCGAAAAAAGAATCGCGAAAACACTCGAAACACTGAAAATCATTGATATTGCAATTTTAGTGCTTACAAACAATACTTTTGGCGAGCCTGAACAAAAACTCATCGAGCAATTCAAATCATACGACATTCCGTTTCTGATCGTACACAACAAATCCGATTTGGCACCTTTAAACCCTGTTTTTCGGCTCGAACTCACAAAAAAGCTACACGTTCCTATCGTCGATTTCAACACGTTGAACGCTGCACAGGTATCCGAGCTCATCGAAAAACTCAAGCAAATCATGCCGCAAACCGTTTATCAGAAACCATCACTTTTTGCCGGAATCGTAAAACCAAACGATGTTGTGTTGCTTGTAACACCAATCGACAGCGAAGCTCCCGAAGGACGGATGATTCTGCCACAAGTGATGGCTATTCGCGATGTGTTAGACAAAAATGCCATTTGCATCGTGCTCAAAGAAACCAACCTCAAACAATATTTCGACCAAAATATGCCACAACCGAATCTTGTCGTTACCGATAGTCAGGTATTCGATTTGGTAAATAAAACTGTTCCACGCAACATTCCGTTGACGAGTTTCAGCATCGTTTTGGCTCGTTTACGCGGCAGTTTCGATTACTACATCAAAGGCACGCCGGTGCTCTCGAAACTCAACAACGGCGATCGCATTCTGATGCTCGAATCGTGCTCGCATCAAGTCAGTTGCGAAGATATTGGTCGTATAAAACTTCCGGAAATGATCCGAAATTTTTCGAAAAAAAACGTGCATTTCGACATCGTTTCCGGCTTGTCGCCCATCGAAAACATCGAACAATATCGTTTGGTCATTCAATGTGGAGGCTGTGTCGTTACGCAAAAACAACTCTTCAACCGTCTGAAACCCGCAATCGACAACAATATCGCCGTAAGCAATTACGGAATGACGATTGCTTATGTAACAGGAATTTTTGACCGTATAATGGAACCTTTTAAAATGTAAAACAATGACTTCCGAAATCAAAAAAATCATCGAAAAACCGGAACTTTCGCGCGATGAAATCATCATGCTACTTAGTGTCGATTCGGAAGCCGAAAGTCAATTGATTTTTGAAAAAGCATTTGCAATCAAAAACCACATTCACGGTTCAAAAATCTATTTGCGCGGACTAATCGAACTGACCAATAAATGTTTAAAAAACTGTTACTATTGCGGGATCCGTTCCGGAAACAAAAATGCTACCCGCTATGAGCTTTCGGAAAAAGAAGCCTTACAAGCGGCTGTTTTGGCTTGGGAACAAGGTTTCGGATCGATCGTTATTCAAAGCGGCGAATTGAAAAGCGAAGTTTTTGCTTCGAAAATCGAACGTTTGCTGCAACAAATTCATCATAAAACCAACAATGAACTTTCGGTAACGCTTTCGTGCGGCGAACAAACATTAGACACCTACAAACGCTGGGTTGTTGCCGGAGCACATCGTTATTTGCTGCGCATTGAATCATCGAACGAAACACTTTATTATAAAATCCATCCGAACGATCAAATGCACGATTTTCAGACACGTTTGCAAGCACTTCATGACCTCCGAACTGCCGGATTTTTAGTCGGAACAGGCGTTATGATCGGGCTGCCCGAGCAAACAATTGCACATTTGGCTGATGATTTGCTGTTTTTCAAAAATTTCGGTGTCGACATGGTTGGAATGGGACCTTATTTAGAACATCACGAAACGCCTTTGTTCGAAAAAAATCATTTGTTGTGGTCGGAATCAACACGTTTCCAAAAAAGTTTGCTGATGATTGCCATTTTGCGCATCATGATGCCACACATCAACATTGCAGCTTCGACCGCACTCGAAACATTGAACCCGCTGGGTCGTCAAAAAGGTATTCTTGCCGGAGCAAATGTTATAATGCCAAACGTAACACCTTTAGAAAAAAAAATCAACTACGACCTTTATGACAAAAAACCGCACTTATACAACGATACCGAAAAAATCGTGCAAGCAGCCAAACAAATACGCGATACCAATTTTTTAAATGGCGGTTAATGTGCTTGTAAAATGCGTTGTCGTTTTTTAAATATGTTTTTTCCTGAAATAAGTTTACTCTTTTGAGTTATTTTTATTCTTTTTGGTGTAAACCTTTTTTTAGGACGAGATAATTTTGTGTGAATTTAAAACATTTATTTGTTTGAAAACATAACATTATTTATCTTTGTCCCCGAAAGCAAATCACAATATACAAGAAGATGAAGTTAAAACTGTCGCAAAAACAAATTGGTCAGCGAATTATGGAACTACGCAAAAACAAAGGATTGTCGCAAGAAGATTTGGCAAAAAGTATCGAAATGTCCCGACCGTCTTTGGCTCAAATTGAATTGGGTAATCGTAATATTGATGTATTTGAGTTGTTCCGTTTGTCGCAAGTGCTTGAATTTTCGTTAGATGAATTTCTGTCGCCCGACTTTAAAACAGACAAAGTGCTTCAACACGAACAACCAAAAGTGGAAGAAAAGTCCGATTTACGGATTTCTGTTCCCAACCTTAACGTAAACAAGTTTAAAAACGTGTTGCTTTACATTCTTGAACGTTGTGCAGGTAAACCGAATATCGG